>JAUPTP010000222.1 GCA_030918015.1 Pseudomonadota bacterium | reverse complement strand
CGCGGCCAGCTCGGGCGCGGCCAGCCCGGCGGCGTTGACCAGCCGGCGCACCTGCAGCGTCTCGCCGGCGATCGTCACCCGGTAGCCGCCGCGGCCGGCGTCGATCGCGTCAAGGGCCTGCACCGGCGACTTCAGCGCCAGCACCGCGCCGGCGGCCTCGGCATCGGCCAGCAGCGCCAGCATCAGGCCGTGGCTGTCGACGATGCCGGTCGAGGGCGACCACAGCGCGGCCACGCAGGCCAGCGCGGGCTCCATCGCGCGCGCCTGCGCGCCGCTCAGGCGCTGCAGATCGTGCACGCCGTTGGCCTGCGCCTGGGCCTGCAGCGCGTCGAGCCGGCCGAGCTGCGCCTCGGACGTGGCGACGATCAGCTTGCCGCAGCGCCGGTGCGCGATGCCGCGCTCGGCGCAGAAGGCGTAGAGCAGCTCGCGCCCGCGCACGCACAGCCGCGCCTTGAGCGAGCCGCTCGGGTCATAGAGCCCGGCGTGGATCACCTCGCTGCTGCGTGCGCTGGTGACGGTGCCGAAGGCCTCGCGCGCCTCGGCGACGACCACCTCGCGGCCGGCCTGCGCCAGCGCGCGCGCCGCGGCCAGCCCCACCACGCCCGCGCCGACCACCAGGGTATCGATGTTGTCCATGGATGCGATAATCGCCCACCATGTCGATCACGATCAAGACCGCCGCAGACATCGAGGCGATGCGCACGGCCTGCCGCCTCGCCTCCGAAGTCCTGGACATCCTCACGCCGCACGTCCGTCCCGGCGTGACCACCAACGAGCTCGACCGCATCGCGCACGACCACATCGTGAACGTGCAGAAGGCCATTCCTGCGCCGCTGAACTACCAGCCGCCGGGCTACAAGCCCTATCCGAAATCGATCTGCACCTCGGTCAACCAGGTCATCTGCCACGGCATCCCCAGCGACAAGCCGCTGAAGAACGGCGACATCGTCAACCTGGACATCACCGTCATCAAGGACGGCTGGCACGGCGACACCAGCCGCATGTTCGTCGTCGGCGAGGGCTCGATCGCGGCCAGGCGCCTGTGCGCCCTCACCTACGAGGCAATGTGGAAGGGCATCCAGAAGGTCAAGCCCGGCGCGCGCCTGGGCGACATCGGCAACGCGATCCAGACCTTCATCGAGAACCAGGGCCTGTCGGTGGTGCGCGAGTTCTGCGGCCACGGCATCGGGCGCAAGTTCCACGAGGAGCCGCAGATCCTGCACTATGGCCGCCCCGGCACGCTCGACGAGCTCAAGCCCGGCATGGTCTTCACCATCGAGCCGATGGTCAACGCCGGCCGGCGCGAGATCAAGGAAGGCGGCGACGGCTGGACCATCGTCACCAAGGACCGCTCGCTGTCGGCGCAGTGGGAACACACCCTGGTCGTGACCGAGACCGGCTATGAGGTGCTGACCCTCTCGGAGGGCAGCCCGCCGCTGCCGTCCTTCATCACCACGACACGCTGCTGAGGCGCCCGGTGACGTCCCGCGCGATGGCCTCGACCCCGGCCTGCCCCTCCCCGGAGCGTCGCGCCGACGTTCCGACCCTGCCGCTGCCGGAACTGCGCCGCCTGATGCGCGAGGGCAAGCAGGCGCTCATCCGCCAGTTCCGCGACGGCCCGGCCACGGTGCCGGCGGCCTCGCAGCTGGTGCGCCAGCTCTGCCAGCATGTCGACGGCGTCATCACCCAGCTCTGGCAGCAGGGCGAGCTGCCGCGCGGCGCCGCGCTGGTGGCCGTCGGCGGCTACGGCCGCGGCGAGCTCTACCCGCACTCGGATGTCGACGTGCTGGTGCTGCTGCCCGAGGACATGGCCGAGCCCGCAGGCCCGGCGCGCGACGCCGCCACCCCGCCCGACCCACGCCGCGCCGGGGTCGAGGCCTTCATCACCGCGTGCTGGGACATCGGCCTGGAGATCGGCTCGAGCGTGCGCACCGTCGACGAGTGCGTGGCCGAGGCCCGCGCCGACGTCACGGTGCAGACCGCGCTGCTCGAGGCCCGCTTCCTGTGCGGCACGCGCCGGCTCTTCGACCAGTTCCGGCGCTGGACCACCGACGTGCTCGACCCGGCCGCCTTCCTGCGCGCCAAGTCGCTCGAGATGCAGCAGCGCCACGTCAAGTACGAGAACACCCCGTACTCGCTGGAGCCCAACTGCAAGGAAAGCCCGGGCGGCCTGCGCGACCTGCAGGTGGTGCGCTGGGTGGCGCAGGGCGCGGGCCTGGGCCGCTCGTGGGCCGAGCTGGCCAAGAAGGGGCTGATCACCCGCTTCGAGGCCACGCAGCTGCAGCGCAACGAGGGCCTGCTGCGCCTGATCCGCGCGCGGCTGCACACCATCGCCGGCCGGCGCGAGGACCGCCTGGTCTTCGACCTGCAGACGGCCGTGGCCGAGAGCTTCGGCTACGCCTCCACCCCCGAGCGGCGCGCCAGCGAGGCGCTGATGCGCCGCTACTACTGGGCGGCCAAGGCGGTGGTGCAGCTCAACCAGATCCTGATGCTGGGCATCGAGGAGCATGTGGACGGCTCGCGCGATGCGCCGATGCGCGCCATCGACGAGCGCTTCTTCGACCGCGGCGGCCTGATCGAGGTCGCCAGCGACGACCTCTACCAGCGCGACCCGCACGCCATCCTGCAGACCTTCCTGGTCTTCCAGCGCAGCCACGGCTGCAAGGGCCTGTCGGCGCGCACGCTGCGCGCGCTGTACAACGCACGCGAGCTGATGGACGCCAAGTTCCGCGCCGATCCGGTCAACCGCGCCACCTTCATGGCCATCCTGCAGCAGCCGCAGGGCCACACCCACGTCTTCCGGCTGATGAACGACACCTCGGTGCTCGGCCGCTACCTGTGGGTGTTCCGCAAGATCGTCGGGCAGATGCAGCACGACCTGTTCCACGTCTACACCGTGGACCAGCACATCATGATGGTGCTGCGCAACGTGCGCCGCTTCTTCATCGCCGAGCACACCCACGAGTACCCGTTCTGCTCGCAGCTGGCCGCGCACTGGGACAAGCCGTGGCTGCTGTATGTGGCCGCGCTCTTCCATGACGTGGCCAAGGGGCGCGGCGGCGACCACTCCGAGCTGGGCGCCGTCGAGGTGCGCCGCTTCTGCCGCGACCACGGCATCGACCGGGAGGACGCGCGCCTCATCGAGTTCCTGGTCAAGGAACACCTGACGATGTCGCGCGTGGCGCAGAAGGAAGACCTGTCGGATCCGGACGTGATCGACGCCTTCGCCGCGCATGTGCGCGATCCGCGCCGGCTCACCGCGCTCTACCTGCTGACGGTGGCCGACATCCGCGGCACCAGCCCGAAGGTCTGGAACGCCTGGAAGGGCAAGCTGCTCGAGGACCTGTTCCGCGCCACGCTGCGCGCGCTGGGCGGCGCCAAGCCGCAGATGGACGCCGAGATCGAGCTGCGCAAGCAGGAGTCGCGCCAGATGCTGGCGCTCTACTCGATGCTGCCCGGCGCCGAGGAGGCGCTGTGGAAGACGCTCGACCTCAACTACTTCGCCCGCCACGACAGCAACGAGATCGCCTGGCATGCGCGGGCGCTCAACCGACGGACCGGCAGCCCCACGCCGCTGGTCAGCGCCCGGCTCTCTCCGGTGGGCGAAGGGCTGCAGGTGCTGGTCTACGCGCCCGACCGCCAGGACCTGTTCGCGCGCATCTGCGGCTACTTCGACGCGGCGCAGTTCAGCATCCTCGACGCGCGGGTGCACACCACCCGCGCCGGCTATGCGCTCGACACCTTCCAGGTGATCACGCCCTTCTTCGACCAGGCCTACCGTGACCTGATCGCGCTGGTGGAGCACCAGCTCACCGCCACGCTGACCGAGGAGGGCCCGCTGCCCGAGCCGGGACGCGGGCGGCTGTCGCGTCGGGTGAAGTCCTTCCCGATCTCGCCGCGGGTGCTGCTGCGGCCGGACGAACGCGCCCAGCGCTGGGTGCTGTCGGTCTCGGCCAGCGACCGCTCGGGCCTGCTCTACAGCGTCGCGCGGGTGCTGGCGCGCCACCAGGTCAACCTGCAGCTGGCCAAGATCAGCACGCTGGGCGAGCGGGTCGAGGACACCTTCCTGGTCGACGGCGCGGTGCTGCAGCACAACCGCAGCCAGATCGAGTTCGAGACCGAGCTGCTCGACGCGCTGGCCTGAGCGCGCCCTCGCCTGGGGGCCGCCTGGGGGCTGCCTTCAGCCGGCGGCCAGCTTCAGCCCCGCCACGCCCGCCAGGATCAGCCCCAGGCTGGCGATGCGCAGCACGCTGACCGGCTCGCCCATGAACAGCATGCCCAGCGCCGCGGTGCCGCAGGCCCCCAGGCCGGTCCAGACCGCATAGGCCGTGCCCATCGGCAGCGTCTTCATCGCCTGCCCGAGAAAGAACACGCTCAGGCCCATCGCGATCAGGGTCAGCACGCTCGGCACCAAGCGGGTGAAGCCGTGGGTGAACTTGATGCCGACCGACCAGCCGACCTCGCACAGGGCCGCCAGCAGCAGATGGATCCAGGGCATGAACTCGACTCTCCATGAAAGTGCGCGCAACGACGCGCGGTGGCGGCACTTTCCTTGATCTGGACTGAAAGAAAAAGTCAGCTTCCTTCAGAATCGCTGACATGTCTGCCCCCACACCGCTGTTCGACACCGACCGGCTGACCGTCTTCGTCACGGTCATGGCGCTCGGCTCCTTCTCGGCCGCGGCGCGCCGGCTCGGGCGGGTGCCCTCGGCCGTCAGCATGACCATCGCCCAGATCGAGGCCGAGCTGGGCATGCGGCTGTTCGACCGCCAGCGCCGCGAGCCGCAGCCCACCGCGCATGCGCACGCGCTGCTGCCGCAGGCGCGCCGGCTGCTCGACGAGCTCCGGCAGCTCGACAGCCATGTCCGCGCCCTGGGCCGCGGCCTGGAGACGGCGCTGACGCTGGCGGTGGTGCCCGAGCTGCTGGCGGCCACGCCCTGGACCTGCGCGCTGGCGGCGCTGGCGCGCACGCATCCGCTGCTCGAGATCGAGGTGCTGGCCGCGCCGCAGGCCGACGCGCTGGCCATGGTGCGCGCCGGCCGCGCGCAGCTCGCGCTGGTCTTCGAGCGGCCCGGCCCCGACGCCGACGAGGAATTCCAGGAGCTGGGCCAGGAAACCCTGGTCGCGGTGGTCGCACCGGGCCACCCGATGCTGCCCGCCGGC
>JAUPTP010000221.1 GCA_030918015.1 Pseudomonadota bacterium | reverse complement strand
CAGGCCGCGCTCGACCCAGGGCGCCGCGCCGCTGACCACGAAGGCGAAGCGCCCGGCCCGCAGCCCCAGCGCGCCGTGGTCGAAAGCGAACTGCGCCGGCGCCTGCGGCCCCTCGGCCAGCGCGACCATCGGCGCGGCCAGTCGCGCGCCCGGCGCCTGCACATAGCCGGTGATGATCGGCTCGAAGCCGAAGGCCTCGGCCCGCGCCGCCCAGCCGGGCGCGACCGCACGGGTCAGCCGTGCCGCCTCGGCTGGCGGGCAGGCCAGCACCACCTGATCGAACGCCTCGCCGTCGACCCGCCAGCCGCTGCCGGGCGCGGGTTCGGGATCCAGCGCGCGCACGCGTCGGCCGGTGTGCAGCGTCGCGCCATGCTGCCCGAGCCAGCGCCAGGCCGGCTCGGGCAGCAGCTCGGCCAGCGGCCGGCGCGGAATCAGCAGGTCGCTGGCGCCTGGGCCCGAGAACAGCGCGTCATGCAGCACCCGCAGGAAGACCTGCGCGCTGGCCTGCGGCGCCGGCGTGTTCAGCGCCGCCACGCACAGCGGGTCGAGGATCTCGGCGCGCACCCGCGCCGGCAGGCCGGCGGTGAGCTGCGCCACCGTCCAACCCGCGTCGCAGCGAAAGCCCCGCAGCAGCCAGCCCAGCGCGGCCGAGCTCAGCGCCAGCCGCTCCGACAGCCGCCAGTGCCGCATCGCCCAGACCGCACGGCCGAACTCGAGCGTGGCCGGGCCCGCCCGCAGCCGCAGCCCCGCGCCGTCCTGGTCGAGCAGCGCCAGCGGCTGGCGCCGCAGCACTGCGTCGGGATCGACGCCGACGCGGCGCATCAGCCCGAGCGTGGCGGTGTAGGCGCCGATCAGGATGTGCTGGCCGTTGTCGAGCCGGTCGGCCGGATCGCCGCCGGCCGCGCTTTCGGCGGCCAGGCTGCGCGCGCGGCCGCCGGGCTGCGGCGCCATCTCGAGGACGGTCACCGCATGGCCGGCCTCGACCGCGGCGACCGCTGCCGCCAGCCCGGCCCAGCCCGCGCCGACGATGGCGACGCGGCTCACCGGCCGCGCCAGTTGGTCTTCATGGCGATCCAGAGCTTGCGCACGGGGGTGAGCGAGATGCGCTGGTGCAGCACCTGGAACTCGGCCGCCTCGATCTCGCGCAGCAGCGTGCGGTAGATGTTGGCCATCATCAGGCCGGGCTTCTGCGCGCGCGCGTCGGCCGCGGGCAGCAGCGCCAGCGCCTGGTCGTAGGCCTGGTGGGCGCGCTCGGCCTGGAACTTCATCAGCGCGGTGAAGCGCTCGCTGTAGCCGCGGTTGAGGATCTCGTGCGCCTTGACGTCGAACTGCTTGAGCTCGTCGATCGGCAGGTAGATGCGGCCGCGCCGCGCGTCGTCGCCGACGTCGCGGATGATGTTGGTGAGCTGGAAGGCCAGGCCCATCTGGTGCGCGTAGGCGGTGGTGGCCGCCTCGGTCTGGCCGAAGATGCGCGCGGCCACCTCGCCGACGATGCCCGCCACCAGGTGGCAGTAGCGCTTCAGGCCGGGATAGTCGAGATAGCGGCTCTGCTGCAGGTCCATCTCGCAGCCCTCGATGACGGCCAGCAGGTGCGCCGGCGCGATCTGGTAGAGGGCGACGTGCGGCATCAGCGCCTTCATGACCGGATGCGTCGGCTCGCCGGAGAAGGCGCGCTGCACCTCGGTGCGCCACCACGCCAGCTTGGTGGCGGCCACGCCCGCGTCGCTGGTCTCGTCGACCACGTCGTCGACCTCGCGGCAGAAGGCATAGAACGCGGTGATCGCCGCGCGGCGCTCCGGCGGCAGGAAGAGGAAGGCGTAGTAGAAGCTCGAGCCGCTGCCGGCCGCCTTCTCCTGGACGTAGTGCTCGGGGGAGGGGGTCATGGCGGCGATTGTCTCAGCTTGGCCTGACGCATCCGCGCCGCCCGCCACAGCAGCCCCGGCGCATCCCACGCACCGATCTTCGGCCGCGCCGCCAGCGTGGCGAAGCCCATCGCCTCGATCTTGTCGAGGATGCGCAGGCCCCCTTGCACCACCAGCCGCAGCTCCCAGCCGGTGCGCCCGGGCAGGCGCAGCGCCAGCGGCGCGCCGTCGAGCATCATCGCGCGGGCCCAGGCCACCTCGTCGGCGATCAGCGCGCGGGTCTCGGGCGTGTCGCGGCCGGCCAGCAGCATCTCCTCGCTGACCTGGAAGCGCGTCCAGTCCGAGCGCGGCAGGTAGATGCGCCCGCGCGGATGGTCGCGGCTGCAGTCCTGCCAGAAGTTGATCAGCTGCAGCGCCGAGCAGATCTCGTCGGACTGCGCCAGCGACAGGGCATCGCTCACGCCGTAGAGGTGCAGCAGCAGCCGTCCGACCGGGTTGGCCGAGCGCTCGCAGTAGCGCAGCAGCTCGGCGCGGTCGGCGTAGCGGCTCTGGTGCAGGTCCTGCTCGAAGGCGTCGAGCAGCGCCTCGAGCAGCGGCAGCGGCAGGTGATGGCGGCGCAGGATGTCCGCCAGCGGCACGAAGACCGGCGCCCAGCGCGCCGACGGCGGCTGTCCGCGCGCGATCGCCCGCAGGTCCTGCCGGTAGGCGCCGAGATCCTGGGCCCGCTGCGCGGGGCTGGCGTCTCCTTCGTCGGCCAGGTCGTCGGCGGTGCGCGCGAACCCGTACAGGGCCTGGATGGCCGGACGCAGCGCCGGAGGGCACAGCACCGAGGCGACGGGGAAATTCTCGTAGTGATCGACGGACATGCCGGGGCAGGAGGGGGCTGGAGGGGCGGATGCGGGGTGCAGGCCGGGTTGTTGCAATTATCCCGCCTGGTTTGACACTGTTCGCTCGGCGCTCCTACATTACTGACCGGTCAGTCAGTTCAACCGCTCTTTCTCGGAGATCGCGCATGCGCCTGCGTCCTGTTCCCGTGTCCGGCATCCGTCCGGTCCTGCTGTCGAGCCTGGTGCTGGCCTGGGCGCTGGCGATGACCGGCTGCAGTCCGAAGGAGGTGGCGCCGGAGCCGGTGCGGGCGGTGCGCACCCTGCGGGTCGAGCCCGGCAGCGTCGCGGCGGTGCAGGAATTCTCCGGCGAGGTCCGCGCGCGCACCGAGACGCGGCTGTCCTTCCGGGTCGGCGGCAAGATGGTGAGCCGCGAGGTCGGGCTGGGTGACGCGGTGCGGCCGGGCCAGCTGATCGCGCAGCTCGATGCCGCCGATCTGCGGCTGGGCCAGGAGGCGGCGTCTGCGGCGTTGCGTGCCGCCCAGGTGCAGGCCGATCAGGCCGGCGCGGACCTGAAGCGCTACCGCGAGCTGCATGCGCAGGGCTTCATCGGCGACGCCGAGCTGGAGCGGCGCCAGACCACGCTGAAGGCCGCGCAGGCCACGCTCGACCAGGCGCGCGCGCAGGCCGGCGTGCAGGGCAACCAGGCGCAGTACGCCCGCCTGGTGGCGGAAGGCGCCGGCGTGGTCACGGCGGTCGAGGTCGAGCCGGGCACGGTGGTGGCCGCGGGCACGCCGATCGTGCGCGTGGCGCTCGACGGGCCGCGCGATGTCGTCTTCAGCGTTCCCGAGGACCGGGTGGGCGAGCTGCGCGCGCTGATGGACCGCGCCGGCGCGCTGCAGGTCCGGCTGTGGGGCGGGGAGGGCGAGATGCTGCCCGCGACGCTGCGCGAGCTGGCCGCCGCGGCCGATGCCACCACCCGCACCTTCGTGGCCAAGGCCGATCTCGGCGCGGCCGCGGCCCGGCTGGGCCGCACGGCGACGGTGCGCCTGGAGCGCCCGCGCCGCGACGGCCAGATCCGGCTGCCGCTGTCGGCCGTGGCCGAGCAGGGCGGCCGCAGCATCGTCTGGGTGCTCGACGGCCAGGCGATGACGGTGCGGCCGCAGCCGGTGGTCATCGGCGGCGCCGACGGCAACGAGGTGCTGGTGAGCGGGGGGCTGCAGCCCGGCCAGGAGGTGGTGACTGCGGGCGTGCATGTGCTCACGGCGGGCCAGAAGGTGCGCCGCCATGCCGAGCCGGCGCATGCCGCCTCGCGCTGACCGACCGCTTCGCCAGGGATTGCCATGAAGGTCCACACCCACGACAGCGGCCCGCGTGCCGGCTTCAACATCTCGCGCTGGGCGCTCGAGCACCCGGCGCTGACCCGCTACCTGATGATCGTGCTGATGGTGCTCGGCGTGGCCGCGTACTTCCAGCTCGGCCAGGACGAGGATCCGCCGTTCACCTTCCGCGCCATGGTGGTGCAGGCCTACTGGCCGGGTGCGACCGCGCAGCAGATGGCCGACCAGGTCACCGACAGGATCGAGAAGACGCTGCAGGAGGTGCCGCACGCCGACATCATCCGCTCGTACACCAAGCCGGGCGAGTCGCTGACCATCTTCCAGATCAAGGACGACTCGCCGCCGAAGGAGGTGCAGCAGACCTGGTACCAGACCCGCAAGAAGATCGGCGACATGCGCGCGACGCTGCCCGCCGGCGTGCTCGGCCCCTTCTTCAACGACGAGTTCGGCGATGTCTACGGCTCGATCTTCGCGCTGTCGGCCGACGGCTTCAGCCGCGAGGAGCTGCGCGAGTTCGCCGACCAGACCCGCTCGGCGCTGCTGCAGGTCAAGGACGTCGCCAAGGTGGAGGTCTTCGGCGCGCAGGCCGAGAAGGTCTTCATCGAGCTCTCCGGCCCGCGCCTGGCCCAGCTCGGCCTGGACCTGAGCACGGTGATCGCGCAGATCGGCGCGCAGAACGCGGTCGAGAACGCCGGCGTGCTCGACGCCGGCAGCGAGAACCTGCAGGTGCGCGTGGGCGGGCAGTTCGGCTCGATCGAGGCGCTGCGCCAGCTGCCGCTGCGCGCGGTCAACCCGGGCACCGGCGTGGCCAGCATGACCCGCCTGGGTGACGTGGCCACCATCCGGCGCGGCTACATCGACCCGCCGGCGGTCAAGGTGCGCCACCAGGGCCGCGAGGTGATCGCGCTGGGCGTGTCGATGGCCAAGGGCGGCGACATCATCGCGCTGGGCCAGGCGCTGCAGGCGCGCGTGGCCCTCGTGCGGCGCGATCTGCCCGCCGGCATCGAGCTGTCGCAGGTGCAGGACCAGCCGGTGGCGGTGGCCAAGTCGGTGGGCGAGTTCGTGCAGGTGCTGGTCGAGGCCATCGTCGTGGTGCTGGCGGTGAGCTTCATCAGCCTGGGCCTGCACACCCGGCCGCTG
>JAUPTP010000220.1 GCA_030918015.1 Pseudomonadota bacterium | reverse complement strand
GACACGTAGTCGAGACGGTCCATGTACGGCAGCGACTGGATGAAGGTCTTGTGCTCGGCCAGCTTCTCGGTGGCGCGGTGCAGCAGACCGATGTGCGGGTCCGCACGCTGGATGACTTCGCCGTCGAGCTCCAGCACCAGGCGCAGCACGCCGTGGGCCGCCGGGTGCTGCGGACCGAAGTTCAGGGTGTAGTTCTTGATCTCAGCCATGGCTCATCAAACCTCTGGTGCCGCGCCGCTCAGTGCAGACCGCCGTAGTTGTCTTCGCGGATGACGCGCGGGGTGATCTCGCGCGGCTCGATCGTCACCGGCTGGTAGATCACGCGCTTCTGCTCGGGGTCGTAGCGCATCTCGACATGGCCGGTGACCGGGAAGTCCTTGCGCATCGGGTGACCGATGAAGCCGTAGTCGGTCAGGATGCGACGCAGATCCTCATGGCCTTCGAAGACGATGCCGTACAGGTCGAAGGCCTCGCGCTCGAACCAGTTGGCGGCCGTCCACAGCGGGGTGACCGCGGCCACGACCGGAAAGTCGTCGTCGGTCGCGAACACCTTGATGCGCAGACGCCAGTTCTTGCTGACCGACAGCAGATGCGAGACCACCGCATAGCGCAGGCCGTCGTATTCGCCGTCGCGGTAGGTGCTGTAGTCCACGCCGCACAGGTCGATCAGCTGCTCGAAGGCCAGGTCGGGATGATCGCGCAGCGTCTTGCAGACGGCGAAGTAGTCGCCCGCCTTGACGGTGATCGTGAGCTCGCCGCGTGCGCGAACCAGCTTGGCCACGCGCTCGCCGAGAATGCGCTCGAGCGCGGCCTGCAGGGTGTCGAGTTTCTGGGTCATGTCGATTTCCCTTGGCGATCAGCGCGCGATGGTGTTCTCGCGGCGGATCTTGGCCTGCAGCTGCAGGATGCCGTAGAGCAGCGCCTCGGCGGTCGGCGGGCAGCCCGGGACGTAGACGTCGACCGGCACGACCCGATCGCAGCCGCGCACGACCGAGTAGCTGTAGTGGTAGTAGCCGCCACCGTTGGCACACGAGCCCATCGACAGCACCCAGCGCGGCTCGGCCATCTGGTCGTAGACCTTGCGCAGCGCCGGCGCCATCTTGTTGCACAGCGTGCCGGCGACGATCATCAGGTCGCTCTGGCGCGGACTGGGCCGGAACAGCATGCCGAAGCGGTCGATGTCGTAGCGGGACGCGCCCGCATGCATCATCTCGACCGCGCAGCACGCCAGACCGAAGGTCATCGGCCAGAGGGAACCAGTCTTCGACCAGTTGATCAGAGCATCGACACTCGTCGTGACGAAGCCTTCTTTCAAAACGCCTTCAATGCCCATCGTGTTCTTCCGTGGCTCTTGCGGTGATCGGTTGTCCGGTGGGGAGCGATCATTCCCAGTCGAGGGCGCCCTTCTTCCACTCATAGGCAAATCCGACGACCAGAATGCCCAGGAAGATCATCATCGCCCAGAAGCCTGTCGCACCGATTTCGCGCAGCGACACCGCCCAGGGGAACAGGAACGCGATCTCGAGATCGAACAGGATGAAAAGGATTGCAACGAGGTAGTAGCGCACGTCGAATTTCATGCGCGCGTCCTCGAACGCCTCGAAACCGCACTCGTAGGGGGAGTTCTTCGCGGGGTCAGGCCGGTGCGGCCCGAGCACGGCGCCCAACAGCTGGGGCACGACGCCGACACCGACGCCGACGAGAATGAACAGAATGACGGGGAGATATTGTTCCAGGTTCATGTCGGTCGGCTCGCCAGATCCTCGTACGGCAAAAATAAAGCGCGCTGTCATGGAAGACACCGAAGTGTCCTACCGAATGCTCAGCGCGCCCACCTGTTCCCTGTGCGTTGCCAGGGCGCCGGATCGATTGCCGTATGAGGAATCGATCCACGTGTCACTTGATCTTCTGGTGCCGTCGGCGAGACTCGAACTCGCACAGCTTTCGCCACTACCCCCTCAAGATAGCGTGTCTACCAATTTCACCACGACGGCATCGGGTTGTTGATCGTCTTTCTCGATCTCGACAGGGCGTCCCGGCGTCTTCGCTGAAACTGTCTATCGGCTTGCGCGCTGAGTTGCTTGAGGTTTGCTCGTCAGCACAGATATGAATTCTAGCCTGACCCCGGGTTTGCCTCAAGCCTTTCTGTCACCCTGATGGCTGGCGGCCACAGTTCTGTATCGAATTCACCACGCCGATGGATTCGACAAATGCAGCCGCCCTCCCCTCAGCGCGAGGCGCCCACCGAAGCCGCAGGCGCGACCAGGCCGGGAATCTGGGCCGCTGCCGGCGCGGCGGAGGCCGGAGCGCTGGCCGCGACGGGCGCTGCCGCACGGTCCAGGATGCTGCCCTCGGAGCCGCTCGAGCGCAGGTTGCCGAAATAGGCCAGAGCCAGCGTGCACACGAAGAAGATCGTGGCCGCGATCGCGGTCGAGCGCGACAGGAAATTGGCGCTGCCGGTGGCACCGAACAGACTGCCTGAAGCCCCGCCGCCAAAAGAGGCCCCCATGTCGGCCCCCTTGCCCTGCTGGACCAGCACCAGACCGATCATCGCCACCGCCGCCACCATCTGCAGCAGCAGCACGAGATTCATCAACACTTGCATCGAGAAGACTCCGAGAAAGACCGCTGCCTGCGCCCTGCGCGCAGGATCAGCCCGCGGCGCGCGCGATGGCGACGAAATCCGCCGCCTTCAGCGCTGCACCGCCGATCAGGCCGCCGTCGATGTCGGCCTGAGAGAAGAGGATGGTGGCATTGTCCGGCTTGACGCTGCCGCCATAGAGCAGCTTCATGTCGGCCGCACGCGAGGTGGCCGCCGCCAGCTGGGCACGCAGCACGGCGTGGACCGCCTGCGCCTGCTCGGGCGAGGCGGTGCGGCCGGTGCCGATCGCCCAGACCGGCTCGTAGGCAACGACGATCTCGCCGATGCACTGACCCAGCGTGTGGATCACCGCCGAGAGCTGACGCTTGACGACCGCCTCGGTCTCGCCGGCCTCGCGCTGCTCGAGCGTCTCGCCGACGCAGACGATCGGCGTCAGGCCCTTGGAGAGCGCAGCCTGCGCCTTGTCGGCGACCTGCTGGTCGGTCTCGCCGTGGCAGGCGCGACGCTCCGAGTGGCCGACGATCGCATAGCGGCAGCCGAACTCCTGCAGCATCGCCGCCGAGACCTCGCCGGTGTAGGCGCCCTGCGCGTGCGCCGAGACGTCCTGCGCGCCCCAGGCCACGCCGCTGTTGGCCAGCGTCACCGCCACTTCGGACAGGTAGGGGAACGGCGCGCAGACCGCCACATCGGCGGCCGCGAACGGACGCGCGGCCAGGATGCCCTGCAGCAGCTCGGCGTTGGCGGCATGGCTGCCGTGCATCTTCCAGTTGCCCACCACCAGTTTGCGACGTGTCGTCATCTTCAGTCCCTATCGATATCGAGTTGAGAAATCCGGAATGCGTCAGGCCGGGAGCGCGTCCCAGCGCAGCACGATCTTGCCGACATGCCGGCTCGACTCCATCAGCGCATGGGCGGCAGCCGCCTCGGCCGCCGGCAGCACCGCATGGATGACCGGGCGCACGCGCCCCGCCTCCAGCAGCGGCCAGACCTGGCGGCGCAGCGCCGCGGCGATCTCGCCCTTGAAGGCGACCGAGCGCGGACGCAGCGTGGAGCCGGTCACCGTCAGCCGACGGCGCAGCACCAGGCCGGCGTCGAGCTGCGCCTTCGTGCCGCCCTGCACCGCGATGATGACCAGGCGCCCGTCCTCGGCCAGGCAGGCGACCTCGCGTGCGACATAGTCGCCCGCGACCATGTCGAGGATGACGTCGACGCCGCGACCGCCCGTCAGGCGCAGCGCCTCGGCCTGGAAGTCGGCCGTGCGGTAGTTGATCGCGTGGTCGGCGCCCAGCGCCAGGCAGGCCTGGCACTTCTCGTCGCTGCCCGCGGTGGCGATGACCGTGGCCCCGAAGGCCTTGGCCAGCTGGATCGCGGTCACGCCGATGCCGCTGGTGGCGCCCTGGACCAGGAAGGTCTCGCCGGGCTGCAGCCCGCCGCGCATGAAGACGTTCGACCAGACGGTGAAGAAGGTCTCCGGCAGGCCGGCCGCCTCCAGGTCGGACAGGCCCTCGGGCACCGGCAGGCACTGCACCGCCGGCGTCACACACAGCTCGGCGTAGCCCCCGCCCGGCGTCAGCGCGCACACGCGCTGGCCGATCGACAGGCCGACGGCCGCCATCGCCTCGGCGTCGCCGCCGACGATGACGCCCGCCACCTCCAGACCCGGCAGGTCGGAGGCGCCCGGCGGCGGCGGATACGCGCCCTTGCGCTGCAGCACGTCCGGACGGTTGACGCCGCTGGCGGCCACGCGGATCAGCACCTCGCCCGCGCCCGGCACCGGGTCAGGACGCAGGCCCTGCACCAGCACCTCGGGGGCGCCGGGGCGCGTGATCTCGATGGCTTTCATCGCTTCGCCTCTCCGTCCGCTCATGCGCTGCAGCTCAGCGGCAGATCACTGCTGCTGTTGCTGTTGCTGCTGGTCGGCCGCCTCGTCGGCAGCCCCCGGGGCCGCAGCCTGCTCGCCGCGCGGCGGACGCTCGGTGCGCTCGCCACGGTCAGCGCGGTCGCCACGGTCACGGCGCGGGCCGCGATCGCCGCGCTCCGGACGGTCGCCGTATTCGCGGCGCGGGGCGCGCTCGAAGCGCTCCTCTTCCATGCCCTCGGGGCGCTCGATCAGCGCCTTCATCGACAGCTTGATGCGGCCCTTCTCGTCGGTCTCGAGCACCTTGACCTTGACCATCTGGCCTTCGGTCAGGAAGTCGGTGACCTTCTCGACACGCTGGTGGGCGATCTGGCTGATGTGCAGCAGACCGTCCTTGCCCGGCAGGATGTTGATCAGCGCACCGAAGTCCAGGATCTTGGTGACCGGGCCTTCGTAGACCTTGCCGATCTCGGCCTCGGCGGTGATGTCGGCGATGCGCTTCTTGGCCAGCTCGGCCTTCTCGGCATCGGTCGAGGCGATGGTGATGGTGCCGTCTTCGCCGATGTCGATCTGGCAGCCGGTCTCCTCGCACAGACCACGGATGACCGAGCCGCCCTTGCCGATGACGTCGCGGATCTTCTCCGGATGGATCTTGAACTCGATGATGCGCGGGGCATGCTCGGACATCTGGGCCCGGTGGGAGCCGA
>JAUPTP010000219.1 GCA_030918015.1 Pseudomonadota bacterium | reverse complement strand
AGCGCCTGGGCGAATTCGACGATGCCGGTCTTGTCGGAGACGGAAAGGAGGGCGGTGGTCATGGTGGGATGACGATCGGTGGGGAATCGGGGAAGGGCGGGGGCGGCCGGGCGGATCAGTCGATCAGCCGGTGCTCGACCAGCTTGCGGCGCAGCGTGTTGCGGTTGATGCCGAGCCATTCGGCGGCGCGGCTCTGGTTGCCGTCGGCGCGCGCCATCACGACGTCGAGCAGCGGGCGCTCGACGGCCTTGATGACCATGTCGTAGAGACCATGCGGCGTGGTGCCGTCGAGGTCGTCGAAATAGGTTCCGAGCGTGGCGCGGATCGACTGGTCGATCGGGTTGCCGGCCGGCGTCGCGGCGGGCGGCTCCGCCACCACGGCGTCGGCCGCATCGACCGCCAGGGCGGCCGTCAGGGAGGTCAGGGCGCTGATGCTCATGTCGTTCATGGGGGTCATGCCGCCAGGGCGTCGACGGGTTCTGCGGGGAGCGGGGCGGCGTCAGGCCAGCGCGGATGCGCGTCGGCGAGCTCGCCCAGGAAGTCATGCACCGCGCGGGACTGTTCGGCGGTGCTCTCGATGCGGTTCATGCGGCGGCGGAAGTCCTCGCCGCCGGGCAGGCCGTGCACCGCCCAGCCGATGTGCTTGCGCGCGGTGCGCAGGCCGGCGAGTTCGCCGTAGAGGCCGTAGTGGTCCTCCAGATGCTCGAGCAGCCACTCGCGCACCTGCAGCGTCTCGGGCGGCGCGGCACGCTCGCCGGTGGCCAGGAAATGCGCGATCTCCTGGAAGATCCAGGGCCGCCCCTGCGCGGCGCGACCGATCATGATCGCGTCGGCGCCGGTGGCCGCCAGCACGTCGCGCGCCTTCTCCGGGCCGTCGATGTCGCCGTTGGCGCACACGGGGATGGACAGCGCGGCCTTCACCGCGGCGATCGTCTCGTATTCGGCCTGGCCGCTGTAGCCCTGCTCGCGGGTGCGGCCGTGCACCGTGACCATCGCGACGCCACGCGCCTCGGCACCGCGCGCGATTGTCACCGCATTGCGGGCCTGCTGGCACCAGCCGGTGCGCATCTTCAAGGTCACCGGCACGCCGTGCGGCGCGCTGGCCTCGACCACCGCCGCGACGATGTCCAGCGCCAGCGCCTCGTCCTGCATCAGCGCCGAGCCGGCCCACTTGTTGCAGACCTTCTTGGCCGGGCAGCCCATGTTGATGTCGATGATCTGCGCGCCGCGCTCGATGTTGTAGCGCGCGGCCTCGGCCATCATCTCGGCGTCGGTGCCGGCGATCTGCACCGCGATCGGCGCGGACTCGCCGTCGTGGTTGAGGCGCCGGGAGGTCTTCAGGCTGCTCCACAGCTCGGCGCGCGAGGTCACCATCTCGCTGACGGCATGGCCCGCGCCGAGCCGCTTGCACAGCTGGCGGAACGGCCGGTCGGTCACGCCGGCCATCGGCGCGACGAACAGGCGATTGGGCAACTCGTGGGGACCGATGCGCATCGGGGCAAACAGGAAGGGGTCGGGGCCGGACGGGCGGCACGAAGGCGTGCGAGACCGGAAACTGCTGAAAAAGGAGGCAGAGTATAGCGGGGCCGAACCCGTGTCCTGCCGCGCCGGGGTCGGCTGGTGCGGGGGCTGCGGCCTCAGGCCGGCTCGCGCAGAATCCGCGGCATGGAAATCTGGATCGAGTCCCTGCTGGCTGCGCTGGCCCTGCCGAAGTTCGGCCTGAGCACCGTCTTCGTCGTCTCGCTGATCTCGGCCACGCTGCTGCCGCTGGGCTCGGAGCCGGCGGTCTTCGGCCTGGTCAAGCTCGATCCGGCGCTCTTCTGGCCGGCGGTGGGGGTGGCCACCGCCGGCAACACGATCGGCGGGGCCATCACCTGGTGGATGGGCTTCGGGGCCGAGAAGGCCTACGAGCAGATGCACGACGGCCCGGTGGCCGAGCACCGCGCGCTGCGGCTGCTGCGCCGCTTCGGCCCGCCCGCCTGCCTGCTGAGCTGGCTGCCGGTGGTGGGCGACCCGCTGTGCGCGGTCGCCGGCTGGCTGCGTCTGCCCTTCTGGCCCTGCGTGTTCTGGATGGCGGTGGGCAAGTTCGGCCGCTACCTGGTGATGACGGCCGCGCTGCTGTGGGTCTTTCCGGGGCAGTTCACGCCGTGATCCGTGCCTGACCTGGGGCGGCTACAGTGTCGGAGTCAAAAATTCCATTTCAAGTCTGCTTCGGAGGAACCGTCCCATGCCCGCGCCCGATTCCGTGTCGACCCCGGCCTACGCCGACCTCGAGGCCCGCTTCCGGCGCCTGCACCGCCTCGAGCATCTCGGTGCGATCGCCGGCTGGGACCAGGCCGCCAACATGCCCCCGAAGGGCAACGAGGCCCGCGCCGCCGCGATGGCCGAGCTCGAGACGCTGATGCACGCCCAGCGCACCGACCCGGCGCTGCGCGATCTGCTGGCGCGCGCCGAGGGCGAGCCGCTCTCCGACGACCAGCGCGCCAACCTGCGCGAGATGCGCCGCGACTGGATCGCCGCCAATGCGCTGCCGGCCGCGCTGGTCGAGCGCCGCGCGCTGGCCACCGCGCGCTGCGAGCACGCCTGGCGCACGCAGCGTCCGGCCAACGACTGGGCCGGCTTCGTCGAGAACTTCCGCCCGGTGGTGCAGGTCGCCCGCGAGGAGGCGATGCATCTGGCCGAGGCCACCGGTCTGGCGCCCTACGACGCGCTGCTCGACCGCTTCGAGCCGGGCATGACCAGCGCCGAGGTCGAGCGCGTCTTCAGCGACCTGCGCGCCTGGCTGCCCGGGCTGATCCGCGAGGTGCGCGAGCGCCAGCAGGCCGAGCCGGCGGTGATCCGCCCGGTCGGGCCCTTCCCGCTGGCGCAGCAGAAGGCCGTGAGCCTGGCGGTGATGCGCCGGCTCGACTTCGACTTCGAGGGCGGCCGGCTCGACGAGAGCACGCACCCCTTCTCCGGCGGCGTGCCCGAGGATGTGCGCCTGACCACCCGCTACCGCCTCGACGACCTGATGCAGAGCCTGATGGGCACGGTCCACGAGACCGGCCATGCCCGCTACGAGCAGAACCTGCCGCGCGAGTGGCTGGGCCAGCCGCTGGCGCGCGCGCGCTCCTACGGCCTGCACGAGAGCCAGAGCCTGTCCTTCGAGATGCAGCTCGGGGCCCATCCCGGCTTCGTCGCGCAGCTGGTGCCGCTGCTGGTCGAGCATTTCGGCGCGCAGCCGGCCTTCGAGGCCGAGAACCTGGCGCGCATGGTCACGCGGGTCGAGCCCGGCCTGATCCGGGTCGATGCCGACGAGGTGACCTATCCGGCGCATGTCATCCTGCGCTTCGAGATCGAGCGCGCGCTGATCGAGGGCGCGATCGAGATCGACGACATCCCGGCGCTGTGGGACGAGAAGATGGCGCTCTGGCTGGGCCGCGACACCCGCGGCGACTTCCGCGACGGCCCGATGCAGGACGTGCACTGGCCCTCGGGCCTGTTCGGCTACTTTCCCTGCTACACGCTGGGCGCGATGTACGCGGCGCAGTGGTTCGCCACGATGCGCTGCCAGACGCCCGACCTGGACGCGCGCATCGCCGCGGGCGACCTCGCGCCGGTCTTCGGCTGGCTGGGCGAGAACATCTGGCGCCAGGGCGCGCGCTGGACGACGCCGGAACTCACCCGGCGCGCCAGCGGCGAGACGCTGAACCCGGCGCACTTCCGCGCGCATCTGGAGCGGCGCTACCTGGGGCGCTGAGGCCCCGGCCGGTGCGCTCAGCGCACCGGCGCCAGCTTCGTCACCGTGTACTGCCCGCCCACCTTGTCGGCGTCGAACTTCACCTTGTCGCCGACCTTCACGGCGTCGAGCATCGCGGCGTCCTGGGCGCGGAAGACCATCGTCATCGGGGGCATGTCGAGGTTCTTGATCTCGCCATGCCTGAGCGTGATCTTCTGCTGCGGCTTGTCGATCTTCAGCACCTCGGCGTCGGTGCTCTGTGCCCGTGCCGGCACGGCGGCGAGGGCAGAGGCGGCGAGGGCGGTGACAGCGATCCAGCGGTTCATGAGCGAGGGCTCCTTGCAGGGTTGAGAACGGTTCAGCGGGGGGCGGGGATGACGCGCAGGTCGCCCACCATGCCGGCATCGAAATGCCCGGCGATCAGGCAGGCGAAGCGGAAGTCGCCCGCGCGGTTGAAGGTCCAGACGATCTCGCCGGTGCGGCCCGGCGGCACATGCGCCATGTAGGGCTCGTCGTGCTGCATGTCGGGGAACTTCTTCATCAGCTCGGCGTGCGCGGCCAGCTCCTCGGGCGTGCCCAGCACGAACTCGTGCATCGTGCGGCCGGTGTTGCGGATGCGCAGGCGCACCGTCTCGCCCTCGCGCACCTCGATCCGGGCGGGCCGGAAGCGCATGTCGTCGCCCATCGAGACGGTGATCGTGCGCCGGGCCTGGCGGCCTTCGGCGGCGATGCCCCAGTCCTTCTGTTCCTTGCGCACCGGCCCCGCCGAGGCGTGGGCCGAGTCGCCGTGGGCGACGGCGGGCAGGGCCGGGGCCAGGCCCAGCAGGGCGCCGGCCAGGAGCCAGGCGGCGCGTCGATCAGTGGGGGTCATGGCGGCCTCCTTCGGGCTTGCGGGCGTTCATCGTGGCGTCGCCGGCCGGCGCGGGCGCGCGCGCCGGCTCGGCCAGCGGCGCGCCGGTCCATTCATGGGCGACAGTGCCCTTCGGGTGCGCGAACCAGCCGGGGTCGCGGTAGTCGCCCGGCTTCTGGTCGCGGCGGACCTTCAGGATGCTGAACATGCCGCCCATCTCGACGCCGCCGAACGGCCCCTGGCCGGTCATCATCGGCGCGGTGTTGTCGGGCAGCGGCATCTCCATCTCGCCCATGTCGGCCATGCCGCGCTCGCCCATGGCCATGTAGCCGGGGATCAGCTTCGTGATCTTGCGCGCCAGACCGCTGTGGTCGACGCCGATCATCGTCGGCACGTCGTGGCCCATCGCGTTCATCGTGTGGTGGCTCTTGTGGCAGTGGAAGGCCCAGTCGCCTTCCTCGCTGGCGATGAACTCCACCTGGCGCATCTGGCCGACCGCGATGTCGGTCGTCACCTCCGGCCAGCGCGCCGACTTCGGCACCGGGCCGCCGTCGGTGCCGGTGACCTCGAACTCGTGGCCGTGCAGGTGGATCGGGTGGT
>JAUPTP010000218.1 GCA_030918015.1 Pseudomonadota bacterium | reverse complement strand
GCGCAGGAACTGGCGGCCAAGGGCGTGACGGTCAACACCGTGAGCCCGGGCTACATCGGCACCGACATGGTCCGCGCGATCCGCCCGGACGTGCTCGACAAGATCGTCTCGACGATCCCCGTCAAGCGCCTGGGCACGCCGGAGGAGATCGGCTCGATCGTCGGCTGGCTGGCGGGCGAGGACTCCGGCTTCACCACCGGCGCGGACTTCTCCTGCAACGGCGGCCTGCACATGGGCTGATCCGGGCGGATCGGGGTGACAGGTTCACCCCCTCCGCCACGAAGGGCCGGCGATCGCCGGCCCTTTTTCATGGCCTCACAGCATCGGGCTGTTGCGGATCAGGCCGACGGCCAGACCTTCGATGCTGAAGTCCGGATCCTCGGCCGCGACGCGGATGACGGGGAAGTCGGGGTTCTCGGGGTGCAGTTCCAGCCCGGCCGGGCCCTGGCGCAGCCGCTTGACGGTGACCTCCTCGCCCAGCCGTGCCACGACGATCTGCCCGTTCTGGGCCTGGGCGCTGCGCTGCACCGCCAGCAGGTCGCCGTCGAGGATGCCGGCATCGCGCATGCTCATGCCGCGCACCTTCAGCAGGTAGTCGGGGCGGCGGGAGAAGAGATGCGGCTCGAGCGCGTAGCTGCGCTCGATGTGCTCCTGCGCCAGGATCGGGCTGCCCGCGGCGACCCGGCCGACCAGCGGCACGGTCAGCGTCTCGGGCGGGGGCGTTCGGGGCTCAGACGACGGGCCCCGGCTCTTCGGCGCGCCTGCGCGGAGCTGGCGCAATGTGTCAGACTTCAGCCGGATGCCTCGGGAGGTTCCGCCCACCAGCTCGATGGCGCCCTTGCGCGCCAGCGCCCGCAGGTGCTCCTCGGCAGCGTTGTGCGAGCGGAAGCCGAATTCGGTGGCGATCTCGGCCCGTGTGGGCGGGGCGCCGGTCGTCTCGATCGTGCGCAGGATCAGCGCCATGATCTCGCTCTGGCGGGGGGTGAGTTTCGGGCTGGCGTCCATCGGGATCCCCGTTCGGCTGTTGAAGCGTCCAAAAGCGTCCAATACTGTATTTTTGTCCAGTTCATTGCAAATGACAAGCACCGATCCCCTCTCCGCTGCAGCCTGTTCCGGGCGCCATGTCGTGATCCTGGGCACCGGCGGGACCATCGCCGGCCGGGCGGCGCAGAGCACGGACGTGGTGGGCTACAAGGCCGGCCAGGTGGCCGTGCAGGATCTGATCGACGGGGTGCCCGGACTGCGCCAGCGCCTGGCCGCGGGCTGGCGGATCGAGACCGAGCAGGTCGCGCAGGTCGACAGCAAGGACATGAGCCACGCGATCTGGCGCCGGCTGGCCGAGCGGGTGCAGCACCACCTCGACCGGGCCGAGGTGGACGGCATCATCGTCACCCACGGCACCGACACGCTGGAGGAGACGGCCTATCTGCTGCACCGGGTGCTGGCGCCCTCGCGCCCGGTGGTGCTGGCCGCGGCCATGCGACCGGCCAGCGCGCCGCAGCCCGATGGTCCGCAGAATCTCGACGATGCGCTCACGGTGCTCGGCTGGCCGGGGGCGCGTGGCGTGATGGCGGTGCTCGGCGGCCAGGTCTGGTCGGGGGCGGAGGTGCGCAAGGTCCATCCCTACCGGCTGGACGCCTTCAGCGCGGGCGATGCCGGGCCGCTGGGCTTCGTCGAGGCCGGTCAGCTGAGGCGGCTGCGCGACTGGCCCTCGACCTCGCCGCTGGGGCTGAAGGTGCTGGCGGCCGACATCTGGCCCGAGGTGCAGATCGTCACCAGCCATGCGGGGGCGGACGAGCGGCTCGTGGAGCTGCTGGTGCGGGCCGGGGTGCAGGGGCTGGTGGTGGCGGCCACGGGCAACGGCTCCATCCACCAGGACCTGATGGCCGCGCTGTTGCATGCGCAGGCCGCCGGGGTGCTGGTGATGCGGGCGCTGCGCGGCGGGGCGGGCTGCATCGTGCCCGCGGCGACCGATCTGCTGCCCGACGCCGGCGCGCTCACCCCGGCGCAGGCGCGCATCGAGGTGCTGCTGCGGCTGCTGGCGCGCCGCGGCGGCTGAAATCCCGCAGAGGCTCAGGCCAGGGTCAGCGTCACATCGATGTTGCCGCGCGTGGCGTTGGAGTACGGGCAGACGATGTGGGCGGCCTGGATCACGTCCTCGGCCACCGCACGGTCGAGGCCCGGCACATGGATGTTCAGGGCGACCTGGATGCCGAAGCCGTTCGGGATCGGGCCGATGCCGACGGCCGATTCGATCTTCAGGTCAGCGGGCAGCGCCACCTTCTTCTGGCCGGCGACGAACTTCATCGCGCCCATGAAGCAGGCCGCGTAGCCGGCCGCGAACATCTGTTCCGGGTTGGTGCCGGCGCCGTCGTCGCCGCCCAGGCCCTTGGGCACCGAGAGCTTGACATTCAGGCGGCCGTCGTCGCTGGTGGCGGCGCCGTCGCGGCCCCCGGTGGCGGTGGCGCGGGCGGTGTAGAGGACTTGCTCGAGGGACATGGTCTTTGCTTTCAGGGGAACGGGCCTGGAGTGTCTTGCGGTGCCATTCGATTGGCTGTTCATGCGGATCTGACCCTGCGTCGCACAGGGCTGAAGCCGGTTTGGTCTGCGATCAGTGCGCGGATGTGCTTGCGGCCGCGGCCGGGTTGCTGCGCCCCGGCCAGGTGGCCAGCACCACGCCCAGCAGGGCCAGCGCGAAGGCGCCGGCCTGCGCGGCGCTGAAGGGCTCGCCCAGCAGCAGCACGCCGACCGCGGCGGCCGACACCGGCAGCATCACGGTGAACACGCCTGCCTGCGAGGCCGGCACCTGGCGCAGTCCGGTCATCCAGAGCCACACGGTGATCATGCTGGCGGCCAGCGCGTAGAACACCAGCAGCCCCCAGATCGGCAGCGCCACCTGCGAGAAGTCGAACTGCCGTGCCTGCCACAGCGCCAGCGGCGCCACCAGCGCCAGGCCCCAGAGGTTGACCAGCGCGCTGATGCGCTTGGGGCCCAGCCGTCCCGAGAGCTTCTTGCCGATCACCACATAGCTGGCCTCGCAGACCACCGCCGCGAGCAGCAGCAGATTGCCCAGCAGCGGCGAGGCGCCGGCCTCGGCTGCGGCGCCGGTCCTGCTCAGCGTCACCAGCGCGATGCCGCTGACCGCGCAGGCGATGCCCGCCAGCACCTGGTGCGACAGCCGCTCGCCCAGGAAGACGCGCGAGAGCAGCGCCACCACGCCGGGCAGCGCCGCCATGATCACGCCGGCGGCCAGCGCGGTGCTGAGCTGCACGCCCCAGAGCATGCAGATCGAGAACAGGAAGTTGCCCAGCAGGCTCAGCAGGAAGAGCAGCCCGCGGTCCTGCCGGGTCTGCGCCGGCTCGTCGGCGGGGCGGCGGGTCCAGCCGCCCATCGCCACGGCGGCGATGCCGAAGCGCAGGCCCGCCAGCAGGAAGACCGGAAAGACCGCGACCAGCCATTTCGACAGGCCGACATAGCTGCCGACCAGCGCCATGCTGGCGGCCAGCAGGGCATAGGAGGAGGTTCTTGACATGAAGGGCGTGGACAATCGCGCTCGCTCGGGAGCGACCCGATGACAGAGGCAAGGAAGATTGGACGTGGATGATCGCAATGGGGCCTGGGTGCCGCTGGCCCGCTGGATTGTGCACCCCGCGCGGTTCGCCGTCTTGATGGTGCTGGGGTGGGCCTGTCTGGCCTGGAGTGTCAATACGGCGCAGTACGGCGATCACTTCGAGCAGTTCGGCTGGGCGCAGTCGCTCGAGTGGGGCTATCACAAGCACCCGCCGCTGCCGACCTGGCTGCTCGGGCTGTCGGTGCGCGCCTTCGGCATGCATCCGTGGTGGCCGACGCTGCTGGCGGCGCTGTGCATCGCGCTGAACCTGCTGCTGACCTGGCGCATCGGCTGCGCGCTGCTCGACCGGCCGCGCGCCGGCCTGGCGGTGCTGCTGGCCGGTCTGCAGCAGGGCTTCGCGGCGAAGGCGCAGCTGTTCAACCACAACTCGGTGATGGTGGTCTGCATCTCGCTGGCGGTGTGGCTGGCGCTGCGTGCGGCCGCCGAGCCGCGGCGCCAGGGGCGCTGGATCGCGCTCGGGCTGGTGGCCGGGCTGGCGCTGCTGGCCAAGTACCAGTCGGCGCTGCCGTTGGCGGGCGTGCTGGTGGCGCTGGGCCTGTCGGGCGGGCTGGCCGGCGCGGCGGCCCGGCGCGGTGCGGTGCTGGCGGTCGTGCTGGCACTGGCGCTGTTCGTGCCGCATCTGCTGTGGGTGGCCGAGCATGGCTGGACGACGCTGGCCTACGCGAGCCAGTCCGGCGTGTCGCTCACGCCGCTGCAGCGGCTGCGCTCGCTGCTGTCCTTCCTGGTGATCCAGCTGCGCATCGTGGCGCCGGCGCTGGTGCTGCTGGCGCTGCTGCACTGGCGCCTGCGCGCGGCGGCCGTGCAGACCGAGGGCGAGGCGCCGGCGGCCGCGGCCGCCCTCCGGCGGGGCTGGCTGATCGGCCTGCTCGGCGTGCCGGTGGCCGGCGTGGTCGTCGCGTCGCTGCTGGGTGGCCTGAAGCTGCAGGACCACTGGGGCATCCAGACCTTCCAGTACCTCGGGCTGGGCCTGGCCGCGCTGTGGCCGGCGGGGCGGCGCCTGGACGTGCCGCGCGCGGTCGCGCTGGCGTTGATGCTGCATCTGCTGTGGTTTGCCGGATATGCCTCGCCGCGGCTGCTGCCGCAGCTCGGTTCGGCCCGGGCGCGGGTGGACCGGTTCTATCCGGCCGAGGCGATGGCCCGCACCGTCGAGCAGGCCTGGCGTGATGCGGTCGGCGACTGTCCGTTGCGCCATGTGCGCGGGCCGAATTTCGAGAGCGGCCTGATCGGCGTCTACGGCCACGAGCAGGCCGCGATGCTCGACATCGGCGCGCCGCCGCCGTCCTGGCTCGATCGCGAGGCGCTGCGCCGTGGCGGCCATGTCGCGGTGCGTCTGGACGCGCCGCCGGTGCAGGACGAATGGGCGCCGGGCGTGGTGATCCGCGGCCAGGCATCCTTCGACGTGCCGGGGCAGCGCCCGGCGCGCTCGACGCTGCACTGGATGATCGTGCCGCCGGCCGGCGGCTGCGCGACGCGTTGAAGGCGGCGCCGGCGCTGCGCTCAGCGCGCCAGCAGCCTGCTCATCGGCTCGATGTGGATGCCGTG
>JAUPTP010000217.1 GCA_030918015.1 Pseudomonadota bacterium | reverse complement strand
GCCGGCCACCAGCTCGACCATGCGCGGCTCGGCCAGATTCAGGCAGTTGCCGCAGCCGGTCCAGTTCTCGTAGAGATCGGCGCGGCCCTCGGCCCGGCGCAGGTGGTAGGCGCGCGCATTGGCCAGGCCGCGCAGCGACAGCGTCGGGCCCAGCTCGTCGGTCTCGGCGCTGTGGTTGTAGACCACGTCCAGCACCACCTCCAGGCCGGCGGCGTGCAGGTCGCGCACCATCTGGCGGAACTCGCCCTCGGGCGTGGTGCCGGGGCGGCCGCTCCAGTAGCGCGGCTCCGGCGCCAGGAAGCCGATGCTGGAATAGCCCCAGTGGTTGGACAGGCCCAGGCGCTGCAGCCGCTCCTCGTCGGCGCGCGCATGCACCGGCAGCAGGCTCAGCGTGGTCACGCCCAGCGCCTGCCAGTGCGCGATCATCGCCGGGTGCGCCATCGCGGCGTAGCTGCCGCGCAGCTCGGCGGGAATGCCGGGATGGCGCATCGTCGTCGAGCGCACATGCGCCTCGGCGATCACCACCCGGTCGGCCGGATGGCGCGGGCGCTCGGTCGGATCGACCTTCGGCGTCGGCGCGACCACCCGTGCCTTCAGCGCGACCGCGGCGTTGTCACGCGTGTCGGGCTGGCGCGCGTCGGCGGCATCATGGCCGTGGTAGAGGCTCAGGTCGACGCCCGGCCCGCCATGGGTGCCGACCACCGCCTGCGCCCACGGGTCGAGCAGCACCCGGGCCGGATTGAAGCGGTGCCCCTCGCGCGGCGCCCAGGGCCCGTGCGCGCGCAGGCCGTAGACCGTGCCCGCGCCCAGCCCTTCGCCCAGCAGCCGGCCATGCCAGACGCCGTCGGTGCAGCATGGCAGCCGCACCCGCGCCTGTTCCACCTGGCCGTCCGCATCGAACAGGCCGACCTCGACCGCCGTCGCGTCCGGCGCCCACACCGCGATGTCCAGCCCGCCCGCGACCGGCGTCGCGCCCAGCGGCGCCGGCCAGCCCGCCTCGATCCTCACGACCTTCATCACCCGACCCGACCGATCCGTCAATCGATCACCAGCATCACGGTGGCCAGCGGCGGCAGCGTCATGACGATCGACTGCGCCTGGTCCTGCCACGGCAGCGCCTCGCTCTCGAGCACACCGTTGCCGACGCCCGAGCCGCCGTAGACCGCCTGGTCGGTGTTGATCAGCTCGCGCCAGGCGCCGGCCTGCGGCACGCCGATGCGCCAGCCGTGGCGCACCACCGGCGTCAGGTTGCAGATCACCAGCACCCGCGCGGCGTGGCCCGTCTCGTCGGGCGCGGCACGGCGCTCGAAGACGATCACCGAATGCTGCGCGTCCTCGTGGCTGACCCAGGCGAAGCCGTCGGGCTGCACGTCGCGCTGGTGCAGCGCCGGATAGTGGCGCAGCACCGCATTGAGGTCACGCACCAGGCGCTGCATGCCGGCATGCGGCGCCTGCTCGAGCAGCGGCCAGTCGAGCTGCGCGGCCTCGTTCCACTCGTTCCACTGCGCGAACTCGCAGCCCATGAACAGCAGCTTCTTGCCGGGGTGGCCCCACATGAAGCCGAGGTAGGCGCGCAGGTTGGCGAACTTCTGCCAGTCGTCGCCGGGCATCTTGCGGATCAGCGAGCCCTTGCCGTGCACCACCTCGTCATGCGAGAGCGGCAGCACGAAGTTCTCGCTGAACGCGTACATCAGCGAGAAGCGCAGCTGGTCGT
Source organism: Pseudomonadota bacterium (assembly GCA_030918015.1). Lineage (GTDB taxonomy): Bacteria > Pseudomonadota > Gammaproteobacteria > Burkholderiales > Burkholderiaceae_C > Sphaerotilus. Next base: position 3,460 of record JAUPTP010000217.1, on the reverse strand, counting down.
GGTGATGGCTGCGGTAGACCGGGTCGCGCGAGAAGTAGGCCAGCGTGTCGTTCATCCAGCCCATGTTCCACTTGTAGTGGAAGCCCAGGCCGCCGGACTGCAGGTCCGGCGAGGGCGGGCGCGACACCATCGGGAAGGAGGTCGATTCCTCGGCCACCATCACCGCCTCGGGGCGCTGCGTGCCGATGATGAAGTTGGCGCGGCGCAGGAACTCGATCGCCTCGAGGTTCTCGCGGCCGCCATGGCGGTTGGGGATCCACTCGCCGTCGCGGCGGCTGTAGTCGCGGTAGAGCATCGAGGCCACCGCGTCCACCCGCAGGCCGTCGATGCCGAAGCGCTCGATCCAGTACAGCGCGTTGCCGACCAGGAAGTTGCGCACCTCGGTGCGGCCGTAGTTGTAGATCAGCGTGTTCCAGTCCTGGTGGAAGCCCTCGCGCGGATCGGCGTGCTCGTAGAGGTGCGTGCCGTCGAACTCGGCCAGCGCGAAGGCGTCGGTCGGGAAGTGGCCCGGCACCCAGTCCAGGATCACGCCCAGCCCGGCCGCGTGCGCCGCATCGACGAAGGCGCGGAAGTCCTCCGGCGTGCCGAAGCGCGAGGTCGGCGCATAGAGGCCGGTTGGCTGGTAGCCCCAGGAGCCGTCGAAGGGGTGCTCGTGCACCGGCAGCAGCTCGATGTGGGTGAAACCCAGGTCGCGCACATAGGGCACCAGCTGCTCGGCCAGCTCGCGGTAGCTGAGCCAGCGGCCGTCCTCGCCGCGCCGCCACGAGCCCAGATGCACCTCGTAGATCGACACTGCCGCGTCCAGCGCATTGGCCTGGCGGCGCGTCTCGTCGATCGCCACGCCGGGCAGCAGGCGCTGCACCACCGAGGCGGTCTGCGGCCGCACCTCGGCGCGGAAGGCATAGGGGTCGGCCTTGATGCGCACCACGCCGTCGGCGCCCAGCACCTCGAACTTGTAGAGATCGCCCTCGCCCACCTGCGGCACGAAGATCTCCCACAGCCCGCATTCATGGCGGCGGCGCATCAGGTGGCGCCGGCCGTCCCACTGGTTGAAGCTGCCGACCACCGAGACGCGGCGTGCGCTCGGCGCCCAGACCACGAAGCGGGTGCCACCGGTGCCCTCGTGGATCTGCGGATGCGCGCCCATCCACTCGTAGGGCCGGTGGTGCGTCCCCTCGGCCAGCAGGTAGAGGTCGGTGTCGCGGATCAGCGGCGCGAAGCGGTAGGCGTCGTCGACCACCACCGGCTCGAGCGCGCGGCCCTCGGCATCGGTCCAGCGGACGCGCAGCCGGTAGGCGAACGGATTGCGCCGGCGCGGCACCGCACCGGTGAACAGCGCGCTGCTCTCCTGGCGCGCCAGCGCGCACAGCCGCCGGCCCTGCGCATCGAGCAGCTCGACCTCGGCCGCGCCGGGCAGCAGCGCACGCACCACCAGCGCGGTGCCGGTGTGATGCATGCCCAGCACCGAGAACGGGTCGCCGTGGTCGGCGCGCATCAGCGCGTCCAGCGTCGCGGCATCCACCCGGCCGGTGTCCGGCGCCGGGGAGGTCTTCTTCGCAGGGGCGGCCGGAGCCGGGGACGGAGCGGAGGTCTTGCGGGGCATGGGGCGAGAAGAGCGAGAAGACAGCAATGAGCGAAAGTTATGCAATCGCCGCGCCAAGCGGATCGATCTGCAGACGCAGGCCATCGGCAGACAGGCGCGCCGAGGCGCCCAGCGGGGTGCCGGTCTGCAGCGCGACGCCCTGCCAGGCGGCCGGCAGCGGCACCTCGATCGGCCGGTCCGAGGTGTTGAAGGCCAGCAGCATGCACATCTGTGGTGCATCCGCAGGGGCCCCGCGGCGCTCGAACATCAGCACCTCGTCGGGTGCATCGAGAAACACGATGTTCCCTTCGCGCAGCAGCGGCGTGGCGCGGCGCCAGGCCAGCAGCGCCTGCGCGGTCTTCAGCACCGAGCCCGGCGCGGCCTGCTGGCGATCGACCGCGCGCGCCTGCTGCGCCGCGCTGACCGGCAGCCAGGGCTCGGCGGTCGAGAAACCGGCCTGTACCTCGTCGGCCTGCCAGGGCATCGGCGTGCGGCAGCCGTCGCGGCCCTTGAACTCCGGCCAGAAGGCCAGGCCGTAGGGATCCTGCAGCCGCTCGTAGGGCACGTCGGCCTCGGGCAGGCCGAGTTCCTCGCCCTGGTAGAGGCAGACGCTGCCGCGCAGCGTCAGCAGCATCGCCAGCTGCAGCTTCGTGCGGCGGTCGTCGGGCTGGCCGTCGCTCGACCAGCGGCTGGCCACCCGCGGCACGTCATGGTTGGAGAAGGCCCAGCAGCCCCAGCCGCCGGTGCGCGCGATCTCGCGCTCGAGCTTCTCGACCTCGGCGCGCAGATGCGACGGCGCGCAGTGGGCGGTCAGCAGGCTGAAGCTGTAGGCCATGTGCAGGCGGCGCCCGGCCTCGGTGTAGTCGGCCATCAGCGGCGGCGCGTTCTCGTCGCCGACCTCGCCGATGCTGGCTGCGCCGAAGGCATCGAGCACGCCGCGCAGCCGCTCGAGGAACACCAGGTTCTCGGGCCGGCTCTTGTCGTGCAGGTGCTGCTGCATCGCGTAGGGGTTGTCGGCGCGCACCGTCGAGACCTCGCCGCCCTGCGCCGGCGGGTTGTCGCGCAGCTGCGCGTCGTGGAACTGGTGGTTGCAGGCATCGAAGCGGAAGCCGTCGACGCCCTTCTCGCACCAGAAGCGCACCTCGCCGAGCAGCGCGTCCTGCACCGCCGGGTTGTGGAAGTTCAGGTCAGGCTGACTGGTGAGGAAGCTGTGCAGGTAGTACTGGCGCCGGCGCGAGTCCCACTGCCAGGCGCTGCCGCCGAAGACGCTCAGCCAGTTGTTCGGCGGCGTGCCGTCGGGCCGGGCATCGGCCCAGACATACCAGTCGCTCTTCGGGTTGTCGCGGCTCAGGCGGCTTTCCTGGAACCAGGCGTGCTGGTCGGAGGTGTGCGAGAGCACCTGGTCGATCATCACCCGCAGGCCGAGCTGGTGCGCGCGCGCCAGCAGCGCGTCGAAGTCGGCCAGCGTGCCGAAGATCGGATCGACGTCGCGGTAGTCGGCCACGTCGTAGCCGAAGTCCTTCATCGGGCTGCGGAAGAAGGGCGAGATCCAGATCGCGTCGACGCCGAGCGACGCCACATGGTCGAGCCGCGCGGTGATGCCGGGCAGGTCGCCGATGCCATCCCCATTGCTGTCCTGGAAGCTGCGCGGGTAGATCTGGTAGATCACCGCGCCGCGCCACCAGGCCGGCGAGATCGTTGACGTTTTTTGCGCGTTCTGGGTCATGTGCTTCATCTTGCCATGTAACCGTGGCGGAACCCATCCTGCGGGAGACCCGCCTGTTCCACCTTGCGGCAAGACAACACTGCAAAAAACGCGCCATTTTCCGGCCAATCTCGCGAGATCCTGCACGAGGCAGGCTGGACCCGATGCAGGCA
>JAUPTP010000216.1 GCA_030918015.1 Pseudomonadota bacterium | reverse complement strand
GCTGCGCAGCCCAGTGCCATGGCCAGTGCAGCGACGCTCACCAGCCGTGCAGGGGGGGTGCCGATCACGGTACCCTCACAGTCCGAAGACCACCAGGCTGGGATTGCCTTCTCCGCCGAAGGTCAGCCGCGAGATGTTGCCTGTGGTGATCGCGACATACTGCTGCTCCTTCTGGGCGTAGGTGATAATGCCGCCCCCGAGCGCCCCGTCCATCTTGCGGTTCATCAGCACCTTGCCCGAGGCGCTGTCCAGCGCCAGGAACATGCCCCCCGTATCCCCGGCGAAGGTCACGCCACCCGCCGTCGGCGTGATGGCCGCCACCACGGGCGCATCGGTGTGGTGCTTCCACTTGACGGCGCCTGTGTCTGCGTCGATCGCAGTGATCCAGCCGGTCGCCTTTTCTCCCGGAACAGGGGTTGTCTTTCCCCCAAACCGCAGCTGACCGCGCACATAGTCCGGCCCGGTCTTGGTCGAGATGAAGCACCAGTCCACCGCACCGACGGTGAGCTGATGATGCCCGACGTCATAGGCAGGACCATTCCACTCCACGCCACCGATATTGCCCGGACAATGTTTCGAGCCTGTCTTGGTAGGGGCCGGATCCTGCTTGAACTGGGTCGTGACCGCGGTCTTGAAAATGAGCTTGCGAGTCATCCGGTCGAGGCCGTGGACATAGCCGTCCTTGCCCGCAACCGCCACCAGATCCCGGTAGCCAGTCTTCGACTGGTACAGGACAGCGGCCGAGGCCAGGTCGTAGTCCCAGGGGTCGTTCTTCACGGCCTGATACCACCACTTCAGATTCCCTGTGCGGGCATCGAGAGCCACGAGCGAATTGGTGAACAGGTTGTCCCCCGGTCGAGAATCGGGCAGAAAGTCCTGCGCAGGATTGCCGACGCTGACAAACAGTTCACCGTCGCGAACATCTAGGGAGAATGCGCCCCAAACTCCGCCGCCGCCGATCAGCGCCGATGATCTGTTCTTCCATGTCTCTGCGCCGGCTTCGTTGCCTCTGGGGATGGTGTTGAATCGCCACAGCTCGCGCCCGGTCTTGGCATCGATGGCCAGCACGCGGCCGCGCATGCCCCAGTCACTGCCCGCGACGCCCATGTAGACCACGCCTTGCCACGCCAGAGGTGCAGCCGAGGCGAATTCACCATAGGACGTGTCGGTGATCTGGTGATCCCAGACCACGGCGCCGGTCTTGGCGTCGAGGGCCACGAGATGCCCGTCCGGCGTGCCCCGCACGATCAGGCCATCCGCGTAGGTGGCCCCGCGATTGACGACGAAGGGCATGTGAGCCACGGGTTTGCGGGTGTTCTTCCAGATCTGCTTGCAGCTGGTCGGATCCACCGCGAATGTGTCCAGAGCGGTCGTGATGTAGAGCGTTCCATCGACCAGGATGGGGCCGCTTTGCAAGGAGCCACCTTCGGACAGTTCGATGCGACAGATCTCCTTCAGCCGGGCGACATTCTGGGTATCGATCTGCTTGAGCGGCGAGTAGCGCTGGCCTGCGTAGTCCTGGTTGTAGGTTCGCCAGCTGGTGTCCGACTGTTCAGGATCCTCTGCCAGGCCGTTGGCGGCCTGTGCCATGCCTGTCAGGCCGAGACTGACCAGCATCGCGCCAGACATCGCGGCGCGCCGGGTCATGCGTGTCATCCGTGCATTCATGTTCGTCTCCTCGTTTGTTTTCCCGATCCGATCGCATCGCGTCATGCCCAGTGCCGGGCATGACGCCCTGTTCAGGGCCCTTTCAGGAGGGCCGGTGAGCTCAGCGGGCCAGTGCCGCGCGAATCCTGGGCATCACCTCGCGGGCCAGCAGCGTCATGCTTTCCCATTCACGGGCACGGTTGACACCGGCACCGTCCATCGAAGCCATCAGCAGGCCACCGAACGGTCCGGTGCGTTCGCGGAAGGCGAGCAGCTTTTCCGTCACCGTCTCGGGCGAGCCGTAGATCACCATGCTGTCGATGAGCTGCTCGATCGTGACTTCGGCGTCCGGCTGCTTCGGGTCGTCCTTCATCACCGCGGTGTAGTTCACCGCCAGCAGGACCTTCCACAGGTATTCGAAGTAGTAGTAGTTGCTGCCCTCGGGGTCCATCACCCGGTCGCGAGCTTCTGCGTCGCTGCGGGCGATCACGATGTTGCGGGCCACGCGCCAGTTGTCGCCATCGGGCTGGCGCCGGGCCAGTTCGCATCCCTCCTGGTACTTCTTCCAGTGGCTGGCGATCACGTACTCCGGACAGAAGTTGGCGCTCATCGGGCCCCATCCGCGCAGGCCCGCCGTCTTCACGCTGTCCGAGAACGGCGACATCGCCGTCATCATGATGGGCGGGTGCGGCAGCTGGTAGGGCTTGGGGATGTAGCCCACGCCCAGTTCCGGCATCACGGTCTGCGACAGCTTGATCTTCCAGTGCTTGCCCTCGATGTTGTAGGGCGGATCCTGGCGCCACAGCCGGATGATGGTGTCGATCGACTCCATCATCCGTTCGGTGCGGTAGGCGTTGTCGAGCACATCGAACAGTTCCATGTCGCTGGCCAGACCGCCCGGGCCGATGCCGAACATCAGGCGGCCTTGACTCATGTGGTCGAACTGAGCCACTTCAGCCGCCACCACGGCCGGGTGATGGTTGGGCAGCGCGATGACGCCGGTGCCGAAGCGGATCTGGCGAGTCCGCTGGATCAGCGAGGCCATGAACATCAGCGGCGAGGCGATCGGCTCGGTCGTGCACGACATGTGCTCTCCGAACCAGACCTCGTCGAAGCCGAGCTCATCCGCATGGATCACCTTGTCAGCGTCTTCCGCGTAAGTCTCTGCGGCGGGACGGCTGGGCGGATGCAGGGGCATGCCAAACAGACCGAGTTTCATGATCAGTGTCTCCTCGAGGGGTGAGCGCGCCTGTGCCGGCGCAGGTGGATGAACCGGGAATCTGAGCGGATGGGTTGAGGGGGGTGACGAGCCGAGGTCAGCTGCTCTGCAGGTCCAGCCGGGTGCGGCGCCCGGCCAGCCAGACCAGGGGCGGATGCCGGTCGACAGGTGCCTGATCGACGCGGACGTCGGTGACTCGTCCGATGAAGAGCGTGTGCGATCCGTAGTCCACCGCGTCATCGACGATGCATTCGATCACTGCGCCCGCACCTTCCAGCCAGGGCAGGGGTGCGGCCTGCTCTGACCAGGCATCGCGCCATGGGCCCGAATGGAAACGCTGTGCGCGCAGCACGCTCTGGGAAAAGGGCTCGAGCAGTGCATGCTGATCATCGGCCAGCAGATTGATGCAGTAGCGTCTGCTGAGCTGCAGCACGGCATGCAGTCCGGCACTGCGGTTGACCGCAACCAGCATGGAGGGGGGCTCCATCGACACCGGCATCACGGCCGATGCCGCCATGCCATGAGGCAGTCCATCCGCATCTCGGCTGGTGACAATGGCCACGGATCCCGCCAGCCGGCGCATCGCCGTCTTCAGGTCGGCACCGAGGTCGAGGCGCGATGCCTCCTCTGCGAGGGGGATGCTCATGTTCCTGTCTCCTTGTCGCCGCACAGGTCTGATGTGCTGGCACTTGTTGCTCTGCGGGTTCCGGCCTTCATCACGCCAAGACCGTGCCAACGATGAGAACCCTTTTCAATCAAGGACTTGCGTGGACAAAGCCCTGTCTCATGCCCGTGTCTTGCGACACAGAGGTGTCGCATCCAGGTCTGTCCGTGCGACACCACGGTCAAGTGACGAGTGCCTGCCATGCCGGGTTGTCACCATAGGCATGTCTTCGGCGCTGCTCTTACCCTGCGCTTCGTTGTCCTGTCATGGAAAAAGGAGAGCCGGAAGTGATGAAGGACAGTCACGCGCATGCCGTCATGGCTGCTCTGGAAGGACGCCGCTCGGTGGCTGTTCCTCCGCTGGACGCAGGGTTGCGTGCTTCCTGGATGCGCAGCGTCGTTGATCACGGGCTGGACCCGGATCGCATTCCCGATCCGGACGTGCTCACGCACGCCGAGCTGCAGGAGCGCCGTGAACGGCTCGACGAGATGGGCGGGGTGTCATCCGCCGAGATCGATCGTCTCTATCTGAACCTGAGCGATCACGCCCAGGTGGTGATGCTGTCTGATGCCCAGGGCACCGTGATGAACTTTCGCAGCAGCTCCACGGTGATCGACACCTGCACCTCTCTCAGGGTGCTGCCCGGATCCGTCTGGAGCGAGGAGAAGCAGGGCACGACCGGAGTCGGTCTCTGCTTGCGTGAGCGCAAGCCGCTGTCGATCGTGATGGGGGAGCATTTCGCTTCCCGGCTGGCAGGCCTGAGCTGCACCGTTGCTCCGGTCTTCGGCGCCCAGGGGCATCTTCTCGGGGTGCTGAACGTGACCGCGATGCGCAGCACCGACCACGCCTTGCAGGGCATCATTCGCCAGATGGTGGCGAGCTCGGCACGCCGGATCGAGAATGTCCTGTTTGATCGGCGCCATGCACGAGTCCGCGTCCTGAGGCTGTCGCGCCATGAGGACTTCTGCGACACCGCGACGGAGGCCCGCCTCGCCATCGACGACCGTGGATGCATCATCGACGGGACGCCGCTGGCCTCCCAGCTGCTGGGCTGCGCCGGGCATGATGATGATGCTTCCCGCAGTCTGCTGGGGCGGCGCCTGGCCTCGGTCCTCGATGTGGGCGACATCGACCGGCTCCTGCACGAGGCGGCGCCGCTGTGCGACCGGCAGGGCAGGCGCTTTCATGCCCGCCTGATGGAGCCGGTGCGCCGCTGGTCTGCCAAGCGTGTGGACAACGAGTCGCTGCCGACCCGGCCGTCGCGCGCTCCGGTGTCTGCACAGGAACCTGCAGACGACGGGCGATCCCCGTCGTTGCAGGATCTGGTAGGGCGCGACGAGACGGTCTGCGAGCGTCTTCGCATCGCGCAGCGGCTGCATGCACGCTCCTTGCCTCTGTTGCTCCAGGGCGAGAGTGGCAGCGGCAAGACCCAGCTGGCGCGCGCCTTGCACCAGACCGGTCCGCACCGGACGGGACATTTCGTGACCATCAACTGCGCGGCATTGCCGCCTGACCTGATCGAAAGCGAACTGTTCGGACACCGGGCGGGTGCCTTCACGGGCTCATCCCGGCAGGGGTCGCCAGGACGGCTGCTGGGCGCCCACGGCGGCACCTTGTTCCTCGATGAGATCGGAGACATGCCACTGGGTTTG
>JAUPTP010000215.1 GCA_030918015.1 Pseudomonadota bacterium | reverse complement strand
GGCGCCTATGACATGCTCAAGGGCTTCGAGATCGCCGGCAAGAACTTCAACCGCCCGGTCGAGACCTACATCGTCGCGGCCCTGGTCTATTTCGCCATCTGCTTCTCGCTGTCGATGCTGGTCAAGCACCTGCAGAAGAAGATCGCCATCATTCGCTGAATTAGCTGAAATTCGCTGAATTCCTGATCGAGGACTCCCATCGTGATCGACATCAAGAACGTCTCCAAGTGGTACGGCAGCTTCCAGGTGCTGACCGACTGCACCACCTCGATCCAGAAGGGCGAGGTCGTCGTGGTCTGCGGGCCTTCCGGTTCGGGCAAGTCGACGCTGATCAAGACGGTCAACGCGCTCGAGCCGATCCAGAAGGGCGACATCGTCGTCGACGGCACCAGCATCACCGACCCGAAGACCGATCTGCCCCGCCTGCGCTCGCGCGTGGGCATGGTGTTCCAGCACTTCGAGCTGTTTCCGCACCTGTCGGTGACCGACAACCTGGCGCTGGCGCAGGTCAAGGTGCTCGGCCGCAGCAAGGACGACGCGGTCAAGCGCGGCCTGAAGATGCTCGACCGCGTCGGTCTGATGGCGCACAAGGACAAGTTCCCGGGCCAGCTCTCGGGCGGCCAGCAGCAGCGCGTGGCCATCGCGCGGGCGCTGTCGATGGATCCGATCGTCATGCTGTTCGACGAGCCGACCTCGGCGCTCGACCCCGAGATGGTCGGCGAGGTGCTCGACGTGATGGTGCAGCTCGCCAACGAGGGCATGACCATGATGTGCGTGACCCACGAGATGGGATTTGCCAAGCGGGTGAGCCACCGCGTGATCTTCATGGACCGCGGCCAGATCATCGAGGACTGCAAGAAGGACGACTTCTTCGGCCGTCCCGAGGAGCGCTCGCCGCGCGCCAAGGAGTTCCTGTCGAAGATCCTGGGCCACTGACGTCCCCGGGACCTGTGTCCGCCCGGACGCCGCGCGCTTGAACGCCTCGCCTTCCCGCCTGTTCGGACCGCGCCGGCCGCTGTGGCCGGCGCTGCGCCAGGTGGCTGTCCTGATCCTGGCCTTTGCCGCCGTGGCCTTCTCGGGCTGGGCGGGCTTTCTGGTCAGCGAGCGCCACGGCATGGCGCTGATGCGCGAGGACGCCAACCACCGCCTGGACCTGTTTGCCTCGGCGGTGCAGGTGATGATCAAGCGCCTGGAGCACATTCCGGCGACGATCCAGCTCAACCGCGAGATCCAGGCGCTGCTGCTGGAGCCGCACCATGCGCTGCGGGTGAGCGCGGCCAACAGCTACCTGCGCCGGCTCAATGCCCACCTGGGCAGCCTGGCGGTGTTCGTGCTCGACGAGCGCGGCATCGTCGTGGCCAGCAGCAGCGACGAGCTCGGCGACGACAGCCAGCTCGGCGAGGACATGTCCTTCCGCCCCTACTTCCAGGAGGCGCTGTCGGGCCAGGTGGGGCGGCATTTCGCCATCGGTGCGCGCACCCACCAGCCGGGCTACTTCGTCTCGCACCCGATCCGCGACGGTGCGCGCATCCTGGGCGTGGCGACGATCAAGATCAGCCTGGAGCCGATCGAGCAGACCTGGGAGATGCTGGGCGCGCCCGCGCTCCTGGCCGACACCAACGGCGTCGTCATCCTGTCGTCGCGGCCGGAGTGGCGCTACACCCGGCTGTCCGAGCTGACGCTGGACCAGCGGGTGGATCTGCAGATCACGCGGCTCTATGACGAGCATGCGCTGCCGCGCTTCCCGCTGCCGGTGCGCCTGGGCATGGGCGAGGACGGCGAGGAGGTGGAGGGCGTGCTGCCGCCGGGCGCGCTGCCGCCCGAGGACGGCCTGCGCCCGAACCGCTCCAGCACCCTGGTGCTGGGGCGCACGCTCGACGGCATGGACTGGCGGCTGATGATCTTCCCGGACCTGCGCATGGTGCGCAACCAGGCGGTGCTGCACAGCATGCTCTCGGCGGTGGCCGCCGGCTTCGTGCTGCTGCTGGCGCTGTTCCTGAACCAGCGCCAGCGCAGCATGCGCGAGAAGCTCGAGGCCAAGCAGCTGCTCGAGCGCGCCAATGCCGAGCTCGAGCACAAGGTGGCGCGGCGCACCCGCGCGCTGACCGACACCAACGCGCGGCTGCGCCGCGAGATCGGCGAGCGCGAGCAGGCCGAGAAGACGCTGCGCTCGGCGCAGGACGAGCTGGTGCATGCCGGCAAGATGGCCGCACTCGGCCAGCTCGCCACCGGCATCACCCACGAGCTGGCGCAGCCGCTGGGGGCGATCCGCACGCTGGCGGGCAATGCGGTCGAGTTCCAGCGTCGCGGCGACCAGAAGGCGGTGGCCGGCAACCTGGGCATCATCACCCGGCTGGCCGACCAGATGGGCCAGATCATCCAGCCGCTCAAGGGCTTCGCGCGCAAGTCGGCGGCGGTGCCGGCGGCCACCGACGTGGCCCATGCGGTGGCCAACGCGCTCTTCCTCTACGACCAGCGCCTGCGCCGCGAGGGCGTCGTGGTGCGCAACCTGTGCCGGCCCGGCCAGGCGGTGGCCTGGTGCGATCCGAACCGGCTCGAGCAGGTGCTGATCAACCTGATCGGCAACGCCGCCGACGCGATGAAGGACACGCCTGAGCGGGTGCTCACGATCTCGGTGCACCGCGACGAGGCCCAGGAGCCGCCGCTGCGGCTCGATGTCGCCGACAGCGGCCCCGGTGTGCCCGAGGCGGTGCGCGCGCGCCTGTTCGAGCCCTTCTTCACGACCAAGGAGGTCGGCGTGGGCCTGGGGCTGGGCCTGGCGATCTCGCGCGACATCGTGCGCGAGTTCCACGGCGAGCTCGAGGCGAGCAACCGACCCGAAGGGGGCGCATGCTTTACGCTGCGCCTGCCGCTGCCTCCGACCGAATCCGACACGATCTCCCCCCCTCTGCCATGACCCGCGACCTCTCCGTTCTTGTCGTCGAGGACGACTTCCACATGCAGCTCGGCTGCGTCCAGGCGCTGCAGCTCGCCGGCCTGTCGGTCGAGGCGGTCGATTCGGCCGAGCAGGCGATGGGCCTGATCACGCCCGGCTTCGAGGGCGTGATCGTCACCGACATGCGCCTGCCCGGCGCCGACGGCCTGTCGCTGGTGCGCCATTGCCACGGGCTGGACGCGGACCTGCCGGTCATCATGATCACCGGCCACGGCGACGTGACGCTGGCGGTCGAGGCGATGCGCAGCGGCGCCTACGACTTCATCCCCAAGCCCTTCTCGCCGGAGCTGCTGGTCGAGGTGGTGCGCCGCGCCATCGAGAAGCGCAGCCTCACGCTGGAGGTGGCCACGCTGCGCGCGGCGCTGGCCGGGCGCGACGGGCTGGAGGGCAAGCTGGTCGGGCGCTCGCCGCAGATCCAGCGGGTGCGCCGGCTCGTCTCCGAGGTCGCCGGCTCGCCGGTGGACGTGCTGATCCACGGCGAGACCGGCACCGGCAAGGAGGTGGTGGCGCGCGCGCTGCACGACTTCTCCGGCCGCCGCGCCGGGCCCTATGTGGCGCTGAACTGCGGCGGCGTGCCCGACAGCCTGCTCGACAGCGAGCTCTTCGGCCACGAGCAGGGCGCCTTCACCGGCGCGCAGAAGCGCCGCATCGGCAAGATCGAGCATGCCGACCGCGGCACGCTCTTCCTCGACGAGCTGGAATCCATGCCGCTGCCGATGCAGATCAAGCTGCTGCGGGTGCTGCAGGAGCGCGAGATCGAGCGCCTGGGCTCCAACCAGCCGCTGCGGGTGGATGTGCGGGTGGTGGCCGCGACCAAGGACGACCTGATCGCGCGCGCGCAGGCCGGCAGCTTCCGCTCCGATCTCTATTACCGGCTGAACGTGGTCACCATCGAGCTGCCGCCGCTGCGCGAGCGCCGCGAGGACATCCCGGTGCTGCTCGACCATTTCATGGTGCTGGCGGCCAGCCGCTTCAACCGCCCGCCGCCGAATGTCACCACCGAGCAGATGCACCGGTTGATGGCGCATCACTGGCCCGGCAACGTGCGCGAGCTGCGCAACGCGGCCGACTGCCTGGTGCTGGGCGTGCGCAAGGACGATCTGCTCGGCCCGCCGCCGGTCGAGGCGGGCGAGGCCGGCGAGGGCGCGGGCGAGGAGGGCCTGTCGCTGGCCGACTCGGTCGACGGCTACGAGCGCAGCCTGATCGCCGCCGAGCTGCGCCGCCAGCAGGGCAACATCGCCCGCACCGCCAAGGCGCTGCGCGTGCCCAAGACCACGCTCAACGACAAGATCCGCAAGCACCGGCTGCAGGCCGGGGAGTGAGCCCCTCCACGAACAGGTCGATCGCCGCGAAGGCGTCGCGCAGCTCGGCCGGGCCGGTCGACGCCGAGGTGGCTCGCGACAGCAGGCCGTCGATCAGCGCGATCATCGCCACCGAGGCCGCGCGTGCGTCCAGCACGGCGGCGAAGCTGCCCTCGGCCTGACCGCGCCGCACGATGGCCTCGGCCTGGGTGCGGAACTCCTCCATCGCCTCCAGCTGGCGCTCGAAGGCCGCGCGCATGTCCTCGCTGTATTCGGTGCGGTGGATCGCGATGGTGAAGACCCGCCGGGTGCGCTCGTCTTCCATCATGCGCTCGAGCGGCTGGCGCGCGAAGCCCCGCAGGGCCTGGGGCGCGTTGCCCGCCTGGGCCTCGAGCGCGCAGGCGGCCTCCTCGCAGGGCAGGCAGATCCGATCCATCATCGCGTTGAACAGGTCGGCCTTGTCCTGGAAGTGCCAGTAGATGGCGCCACGGGTCACGCCGGCGGCTTCGGCGATGCGCTGCAGCGAGGTGCGCGTCACGCCCTCGCGCAGGAACACCTCCTCGGCGGTGTCGAGCAGCCGCGCGCGGGTCTCGGCGGCCTCTTCCTTCGTCTTCCTTGCCACGTCCTGTCTCCATGCGGGGGGCGGATGGTACGTCCTGCATGCCGCTCTCGCTACATACATTCGTGATTGTATGTATGATGGCGCCATCCTGATCGTTCTCAAGACCCGAATTGCCTGGACAGCCTGAGATGAACGTTTTTCCCGAGATGAATTCCCGCGCGCGCCGCCCGATCGGTGGCACGCGTGCGGCGGCCACGCTGGGCGTGGCGGTGCTGGCGGCGGTGCTGACCGCCTGTGGCGGTGGTGCTGACAAGCCGGCCGCTGGCGCCCCGGCCGCCGGTGGCGGTGCGCCCCCGCCGCCGGCCGTCGGCGTGCT
>JAUPTP010000214.1 GCA_030918015.1 Pseudomonadota bacterium | reverse complement strand
GCACTGGAAGCGGGCCAACCTGCCGCAGACCTTCCAGATCCTCGACGCGGGCGATGCGGTCAGCGCCGTCAAGCGGGTGATCCGCGCGATGCAGCTCGACGAGGAGCGCTTCGTGCCCAAGCAGGTCGCCTGGTTCATCGCCGGCGCCAAGGAGGACGGCCTGCGCCCGAAGGACATCGAGGTGCGCGACGCGCAGACCCAGAAGCTCGCCGAGATCTACCAGGCCTACGAGGACCAGTGCCAGCGCGAGGGCGTGGTCGACTTCGCCGAGCTGATGCTGCGCAGCTTCGAGCTGCTGCGCGACGACCCGCACCTGCGCGCGCACTACCGCGCGCGCTTCCGCCACCTCCTGGTCGACGAGTTCCAGGACACCAACCGGCTGCAGTACGCCTGGCTGAAGATGTTCGCGGCGATGCCGGGCGAGCGCGACGCGCTGGGCGAGGCCGCCACCGGCGCGATCTTCGCGGTCGGCGACGACGACCAGAGCATCTACGCCTTCCGGGGCGCGCGGGTGGGCAACATGGCCGACTTCGAGCGCGAGTACCGGGTGCGCCACCGGATCAAGCTCGAGCGCAACTACCGCTCCTTCGGCAACATCCTGGATTCGGCCAATGCGCTGATCGAGCACAACACCGGCCGGCTGGGCAAGAACCTGCGCACCGAGGCGGGCCCGGGCGAGCCGGTGCGGGTGCACGAGTCGCCCAGCGACTTCGCCGAGGCGCAGTGGGTGCTCGAGCAGGCCGAGCAGCTGCACCGCGCCGGCACCGCGCGCGCGGAGATCGCCATCCTCTACCGCAGCAACGCGCAGTCGCGCGTCATCGAGACGGCGCTGTTCAACGCCGGCGTGCCCTACCGCGTCCACGGCGGGCTGCGCTTCTTCGAGCGCGCCGAGATCAAGCATGCGCTGGCCTATCTGCGCCTGATCGAGAACCCGGACGACGACACCAGCTTCCTGCGGGTGGTGAACTTTCCGGCGCGCGGCATCGGCGCGCGCTCGGTCGAGCAGCTGCAGGACATCGCGCGCGCCACCGGGCGCAGCCTGCACCAGTCGGTCGGGGCGCTGGGCGGTGCGGCGGGCACCAAGATGGCGAACTTCGTGCGACTGGTCGCCGGCCTGCGCGAGGACACCCGCGGGCGCACGCTGCGCGAGATCATCGAGCATGTGCTCGACACCAGCGGCCTGATCGACTTCTACCGCGCCGAGCGCGAGGGCCAGGACCGGGTGGAGAACCTGGAGGAACTGGTCAACGCCGCCGAATCCTTCGTGACGGTCGAGGGCTTCGGTCGCGAGGTGGTGGCGCTGCCGGTCGACGAGACCGCCGGCCTGCTGCCGGATGCCGACACCGGCGAGATCATCTCGCCGCTGGCGGCCTTCCTGACCCATGCCGCGCTGGAGGCCGGCGACAACCAGGCCCAGGCCGGCCAGGACGCGGTCCAGATGATGACGGTGCACGCCGCCAAGGGGCTGGAGTTCGACGCGGTCTTCATCACCGGGCTGGAGGAGAGCCTGTTCCCCCATGAGAACGCCGCCGCCGAGCCCGATGGGCTGGAGGAGGAGCGCCGGCTGATGTATGTGGCCATCACCCGCGCGCGCCAGCGCCTGCACCTGAGCTTCAGCCAGACGCGCATGCTGCACGGCCAGACCCGCTACCACGCGCGCAGCCGCTTCCTGGCCGAGCTGCCCGACGCGGCGCTGAAATGGCTGACGCCGAAGGAAGGCGGCTTCTCGGGGGGATTTGGCGGCGGGTCCGGCCGGGGCAGCAGCTACGGCGGCTCATCGGGCTTCGCCCGCAGCGCGCCGTCAGCGCCCGCACCGGCCCCGCTGCCGCCGCGGCGCGAGCCCGACCCCAGCGGCCAGGGCCTGCGCAAGGGCCTGCGCGTCTTCCACACCAAGTTCGGCGAGGGCGTGGTGCTGGCGCTGGAGGGCAGCGGCGCCGACGCGCGCGCCCAGGTCAGCTTCGGCCGTCACGGAACCAAGTGGCTGGCGCTGTCGGTGGCCAAGCTCACGCCGATCGACGACTGACGCGCGCCGCGCCAGACTCAGCGCGCCGGCCCGCTGGCGCCGGGCTCGCCCGGCAGCGGCGCCACGACGATGCCGCCTTCGGCTGGCACCACGGCCGGCTCGCCCCCGATCGCGTCGAAGGCCTTGCCGACCGCCTTGCCGGTGACCTGCACGCCGGTGGTGACCACGGTGGCGCCGACCGACACCGCCGCGCTGCCCACCGAAATGGCCGCCCCCGCCACCGAGCCGGCCACCATCGCCACGCCGCAGCCCGCCAGCACGGCCGGCGCCAGCAGCAGCATCAGGCGCGCGGCGATGTGTCGGATCGGTCGACAGGGCATGACAGGATCTTTTTTCATCTGGAGGAGACCTCAGGAGTCGAGACACGCAAAGCGTGATTGTCTGCGCAGGCGGGCACCCGGCGACCGTCACGCCAGGGTCATGCAGCGGTCACGGTGCTTTCACACGAGATCGACACGATGGCGCGGTCAGAAACATTCGTTCACCGCCCACGCCGTCTCGCCATGAACAAGCCCGCCGATCTCCGCCTGCCCGCGACCTTCGTCGAGAGCGACGACTGCAACCCCAGCGCCAACCCGAGCTTCGACTCGGTGCTGAAGACCCGCATGGACCGCCGCGGCCTGCTGCGCAGCAGCCTGGGCACCGCCGGCGGCGCCGTGCTGGGCTCGCTGGGCCTGAGCGCCTGTGGCGGCGGCAGCGACGATGCGGTTGCGTCCACCGGCACCTCGACCACCACCCCCTCGGCCACGAGCAGCGCGATCACCTCGCTGGACTTCGCGGCCGTGGGCAAGACGCTGGCCGACACGATCACCGTGCCGGCGGGCTACACCGCCAGCGTGCTCTACCGCTGCGGCGACCCGCTGGTGTCGAGCGTGGCCGCCGCGAAGAACGACGGCACCGACACCGACTTCGACAAGCGCTCGGGCGACTGCCATGACGGCATCGAATACTTCGGCCTGAACACGGCCGGCACCGGCCCGGACGCCTCCAGCAGCGAGCGCGGCCTGCTGGGCATGAACCACGAGTACCAGAACAACCTGTTCCTGCACGCCAACGGCCCGACAGGCATGTACGTCGCTGCTGTAGCAGCGACGGCAACCACCCCAGCGGTTCCGGCAGTTCCGCCCGCCAGGCCTGCCGCCGAGGTCGACAAGGAAGTGGCGGTGCACGGCCTGTCCATCGTCGAGGTCCGCCGCAGCGGCAGCGCGATCAGCTACGTGCAGGACTCGGCCTTCAACCGCCGCATCACCGCCGCCACCGAGATGCTGATGAGCGGCCCGGCCGCCGGCGACGCGCTGATGAAGACGAAGTATTCGATCGACGGCTCGCGCACCCGCGGCACGCAGAACAACTGCGGCACCGGCACGACCCCGTGGGGCACGCTGCTGACCTGCGAGGAGAACTGGATCGGCTACTTCACCCGCGCGTCCACCGACGACACCGCCCGCGGCGGCGCGACCGCACGCAGCGTCGTCTCGCTCAAGCGCTACGGCCTGTCGGCCGGCGCGGCCAGCCGCTACGGCTGGGAGACCGGCGGCACGGCCGACCTCTACGCGCGCTGGAACGCCAGCCAGATCGGCACCTCGACCGATGGCACGGACGACTACCGCAACATCGCCAACACCTTCGGCTGGAACGTCGAGATCGACCCGTACGCGCCGGCCTCCACGCCGCGCAAGCGCACCGCGATGGGCCGCTTCGCGCACGAGGCCGCCGCCTACCTGACCCCGGTGGCAGGCAAGCCGCTGGCCTTCTACATGGGCGATGACTCGCGCGGCGAGTACATCTACAAGTTCGTCTCCGACGCCGCCTGGTCGACCGCGGACGCCGTGCCGGCCGACCGCCTGGCCACCGGCGACAAGTACCTGAACGCCGGCAAGCTGTACGTCGCCAAGTTCAACGCCGACGGCACCGGCCAGTGGCTGCTGCTCGACATCTCGGTCGCCGCGATCAAGGGCTACGCCACCTACGCCTTCGCCAACCAGGCCGACGTGGTGGTCAACGCCCGCCTGGCCGCCGACGCGGTGGGCGCGACCAAGATGGACCGCCCCGAGTGGAGCACCGTCAACCCGGCCACCGACGACATCTACTTCACGCTGACCAACAACACCAACCGCGTGCTGACCGGCACGACCTATCCGCTGGTGGACAGCGCCAACCCGCGCGCCTACAACGACACCAAGGGCACGTCGACCGCCCAGCGTGGCAACGTCAACGGCCACATCATCCGCGTGTCGGAAGACAGCCGCGAACCGGCCGCCACCACCTTCAAGTGGGACGTGTACCTGTTCGGCGCCGAGTCGACCGCGGCGGCGGCGATCAACCTGTCGGGCCTGACGGCGGACCAGGACTTCTCCAGCCCGGACGGCATGCGCTTCGCCAGGAGCACCGGCCTGGCCTGGATCGAGACCGACGACGGCGCCTACACCGACGTGACCAACTGCATGCTGCTGGCGGCCGTTCCCGGCTCGCGCGGCGATGGCGCCAAGACCACGGTCAGCAACAGCCTCACCAGCAGCGCCGGGGTCACCAGCACGCTGGCGGTGGACACCTACATCGGCAAGCCGCCGACCGCCACCACGCTCAAGCGCTTCCTGGTCGGTCCGGCCCAGGCCGAGGTGACCGGCATCTGCGAGACGCCGGACGGCAAGGCCCTCTTCATCAACATCCAGCACCCGGGCGAGGACACGACCTCGCTGGCCGGCACCTTCGGCAGCCACTGGCCGGATGGCGGCACCGCACGCCCGCGCTCGGCCACCGTCGTCATCACGAAGAACGACGGCGGGCGCATCGGCAGCTGATCGGCCTCAGGGCAGGGGCGACACCGACAGCGTCAGCCGCCCCTGTCCCCACTGCAGGTGGAAGTCCTGCAGGAAGCTGTTGCCGTAGAGCACATAGGGCAGCTCCGCCTCGATGACGATCGCATCGACGTCGCGGGCCTCGAGCGGCCCCAGGCGCACCCGCTCGATCTTGACGCGCCGGCCTCGGCGCTGGCCGGCGGCGGTCTGCACGTCGACATCGCGCCCGCCCGCCTCGGGCAGGCCCAGCTGGCGCGCCCGCGACGCGGGCACCACCATCACGCTCGCACCGGTGTCGACCACGCCGCTGACCGCCCGGCCGTTGATCTCGCCCTCGCCGCGGTAGAGCCGGTCGCCGCCGGCCTGCAGCACCAGCCGTTCGGCCGG
>JAUPTP010000213.1 GCA_030918015.1 Pseudomonadota bacterium | reverse complement strand
GAGACGCTGCTGGTGCGGCTGAAGAAGGCCACCGGGCTGGACACGCTGGTGCCGCTGCACCGGCTCGACCGCGAGACCGCCGGCGTGGTGCTGTTCTCGCTCGATCCGGCCAGCCGCGGCGCCTACCAGGCGCTGTTCCGCGACCGCGCGATCGAGAAGGTCTACGAGGCGGTCGCGCCCTGGCGCGAGGCGCTGGGCGCGATGCTGCCGCGCCTGCACGCCAGCCGCCTGGCCGAGCGCGAGGGCGAGCGCTTCATGCAGATGCATGAGGTGCCCGGCGAGCCCGACGCCTTCACCCGCATCGCGCTGATGGAGCGCGACACGGCCAGCGGCCTGGCGCGCTACCGGCTCGAGCCGCTCACCGGGCGCAAGCACCAGCTGCGCGCCCACCTGGCCGCGCTGGGCGTGCCGATCGTCGGCGACCGCATCTATCCGGTGCTGCAGCCCGAACCAGCGCCGGACGCACCGCCCGACTGGCGCGAGCCGCTGCGCCTGCTCGCCCGCGCGATCGCCTTCGTCGATCCGATCGACGGCCGCGCGCGCCGCTTCGAGAGCCGGCGCACACTGTCGATGTGTCGTCCAGAGATCAGCCCTGGGACGGCTTGAGGAAGATGTCCTTGTCCGGGAAGAACTGGGTGTGCAGCGGCAGCAGCGCGCCGCCCAGCGCCCGCGCATGCGCCCCCACCCGCCCGGCCAGCAGCGCCGGCGCATGCAGGCCGTCGAAGCGGTAGACCGCCAGCCGCTGGCGGGTGCGCTCGATCAGCGCATCGATCAGCGGCCGCGCCAGCGAGCCGTCGACGATCACCGCATCCAGATCGAGCATCGCCGCGCCGCTGGCGGCGGTCATCGCCAGGGCCAGACCGGCCTGCTCCAGCCACGGCTCGACCAGCGGGGCGAACGCCGGGCTGACGATGTCGTCGTGCTGCACCTGCAGCGGATCGTGCCCGGCCTGCAGCAGCGCCTGCTCGAGCTGCCAGCCCGAGGCCACCTCGAGCAGCTGGGGCGGCGGCTCGCCGCCGCGCGCCAGCCCGACCGGCAGCGAGCCGATCGCCCCGGCGTTGCCGCGCTGCCCCGAGGCGATGTGCCCCGACAGCACCAGCCCGCCGCCGACGAAGGTGCCCACGAAGATATAGAGAAAGCTGCGCACCGCCGTGCCATGGCCCTGCAGCAGCTCGGCCACGCAGGCGGCGGTGGTGTCCTTGGCGAAGCTGACGGGCAGGCGGGTCAGCGCCTCGACCTCGCGGTGCAGGTCCAGATGTTCCCAGCCCGCCAGCGCGGTGTGGGCCTGCGAGCCCAGCACGCTCGACCACTTCTCCATCGACAGCGGCGAGCTCAGGCCCAGCCCCACCACCCGATCCCACAGCGGCCCCAGCTGCAGCTGCAGCCGCACCAGCCCCTCGGCGATGCAGGGCAGCACCCGCTGCGGGTCGGGAAAATCGTAGTGGAACTCGTGGCGGTGGCGCACCCGGCCGACGAAGTCGCAGGCCAGCACCTCCAGACTGCGCCGGCCCACCTGCACGCCCACGCTGATCGCGCCGTCCGGGTTGAGCGCCAGCGGCACCGAGGGCTGGCCGATGCGCCCGCGCACCCGCGCCCGCTTGACCAGCAGCCCGTCGTCGAGCAGCCGGCTGACGATGACCGACACCGTCTGCGACGACAGCTGGGTCAGCCGCGCCAGATCGGCCTTGGCCTGCGGACCGTGCAGCCGGATCGCCTGCAGCACGGTGCGTTCGTTGAACTGGCGCATGCCGCTGTGGTTCGATCCCCGCACGGCACGCTCGTCGGGCGTGAAGGAGACGGAGGAGGCATGCATGGTCAGGACGGTGTTCGGGATGAATCAGCATGCCAGAAGCCCGCCCTGGGTCGCATTAGTAAATCACCTAGTTTTACTTAGGTGCCAGCCCTGCAGCGTACCGCCAGAATAGCGCCATGGCCGCACTGCACCCCGACTTCCACCTCTGGCTCGACAGCGCTGACCTCGATGCGCTGCGGACCTGCCTGCCGCACCCGCTGGTCCGGGGCGTCACCACCAACCCCACGCTGCTGCGCCGCGCCGGGCTGCGCCCGAGCGACGTGCCGCGCCTGCTCGACGCGCTCTGGTCGCTGAAGGTGCGCCAGGTGCAGGTCCAGGTGACGCATGCCCGGACCACGGACATGCTGCTCGAGGCCGAAAAGCTCGTCGCGCTGGCCGACCCCGGCCAGCTGGTGGTGAAGATCCCGGCCACGCGCGACGGTCTGGCCGCCGGGGCCGAGCTGACGCGCCGGGGCGTGCCAGTGACCTTCACCGCCGTCTGGGCGCCTGAGCAGGCCCTGTTCGCCGCGATGCTGGGCGCGGCCTATGCGGCGCCCTACCTGGGCCGCATGGAAGACGCCGGCCTGGACGGCCTGGCCGAGATCGCGAAGATGCAGGCCCTGGTGGCCGGCAGCGCCGCGCCGACGCGGCTGCTGGTGGCCAGCCTGCGCAGCCGCCAGGCCTGCCTGGACGTGATGGCGCTGGGCGCCCGCGCGATCACGATCCCGCCGGCGCTGTTCGGCGAGCTGGTCGACCATGAGGCCACGCGCGCGGCCGAGCGGGTCTTCCTGGCCGACGCGCGCGAGATCTGAATCTGAAGAGCTGCCGGCCGGCGGCGTCAGTCGTCGCGCCGCGTGAGCGGCTCGTCGCGCCACAGGTCGGGGCGGGCCTGGCGCTCCGCGCGCTCCTGGGCGAACAGCTCCTCGAGCTGGCGCCGGCCCTGGCGGGCCATCGACACCAGCGCCTTCTCGTCGCGGTAATGCGGCCAGAGCTGCTCGAGCTGGGCGATCGAGTGGCGCCGGAAGCGCACCGCCTGCTCGCGCGCATGGTGCGGATGCCAGCCGAGCTGCTCGAGCACGCTGCGCGCGCTCATCAGCGAGGCGTCGAGCGTCTCGCGCTCGATCAGCGTCACGCCCCGGTCGCGCAGCGCGAACCAGTGGCTCACGTTGCGCGCGCGGGTCACCAGCGCCAGGTGCGGGAAATGCTCGCGCGCCAGGTCGACCAGCTTCAGGCTCTGGTCGACATCGTCGATGGCGATCACCAGCACCCGCGCGTTGTCGGCGCCGGCCAGGCGCAGCAGGTCCAGCCGGGTCGCGTCGCCATAGTGGACCCGGAAGCCGAAGACGCGCAGCGCCTCGACCTGCTCGGCATCCTGGTCGAGCACCGTCATCGCGATGCCGTTGGCGTGCAGCATGCGGCCGACGATCTGGCCGTAGCGCCCGAAGCCGGCCACGATGACCGGCGCGCCCTGCGGCTCGGCGAGCGCATGCGGCGAGGCGACGGGGCCGCCGCGGGCCGCCCGCCGCCGCTCGAGCCGGTCCAGGGCGACCAGCAGCAGGGGCGTGAGCAGCATCGACAGCGCCACCGTGCCGATCAGCATCGAGGTCTGCGCGTCATCGAGCACATGCAGGTCCGCCGCCTGCTGGAAGACGACGAAGGCGAACTCGCCGCCCTGCGCCAGCAGCAGCATGAACACCGGCCGCTCCGGCGCGGGCACGCCCGCGCGGCGCGCCAGCATCAGCAGCACCAGCGCCTTCAGCGCCAGGAAGCCGAGCAGCAGGCCCAGCACCAGCATCAGGTGGGCGGCGATGACATGGAAGTCGATCGACATGCCCACCGCCATGAAGAACAGGCCCAGCAGCAGGCCCTTGAACGGCTCCAGGTCGGTCTCGAGCTCGCGGCGGTACTCGCTCTCGGCCAGCAGCACGCCGCCCAGGAAGGCCCCCAGCGCCATCGACAGCCCCACCGCCTGCATCAGGCTGGCCAGCGCCACCACCAGGGCCAGCGCGGCGGCGGTGAAGATCTCGGGCGAACCGCTGCGCGCGATCCAGCGCAGCGCATGGCGCAGCAGCAGCCGCCCCGCCAGGATGATCGCCGCCACCACCAGCACCGCCCGCAGCGCCTCGCCCCAGTGGCCGCCCGAGGCGGTCATGCGCGGCGCCAGCAGCGGGTTCAGCGCCAGGATCGGGATCGCCGCCACATCCTGGAAGAGCAGGATCGCGAAGGCCGCCTGGCCGCCGGCCGTGGGCATCAGGTTGCGCTCCTGGATCACCTGCAGCGACACGGCGGTCGACGACAGCGCCAGACCGAGCCCCCCCACCAGCGGCAGCGGCCACGGCGCGCCCCCCGCCTGCGCGATCAGCCCCAGCACCAGCGCGCAGCCCAGCAGCTGCACGCTGCCCCAGCCGAAGATCGCCCGGCGCATCGACCACAGCCGCGGCGGCTCCAGCTCCAGGCCGATCAGGAACATCATCAGCACGACGCCGAACTCGGCCACGCCCATGATCGCGTCCGGGTCGCGCACCAGCCGCAGCCCGAAGGGGCCGATCAGCATGCCGGCGGCCAGGTAGCCGATGATCGTGCCCAGCCCGAACTTGCGCGCCAGCGGCACCACCGCGATCGCGGCGACCAGGTAGACCAGCGCCGCCTGCAGCCAGTGACTCTCGTGGGGCATCGACTCAGCCTCCTTCGGGGTGGGGCGGCAGCGGGGCGCTCAGCCGCTCGACGAAGGCGCGGACCTGCTCGTCGGAGGGGCCCTCGCCCTGCGAGGCCTCGGTGCGGTGCAGCACCAGCGGCGCCTGCCAGCGCAGCCCGCACAGCGCCGCGATGCGCTCGTAGGGCGGCAGGAAATCGGCAAAGTCGCGCCCGTGGCGGCCGCCGACGCGGAAATCCTCGGCCCGCGAGTGGGTCGACAGCACCGGCAGCAGCGCCTTGCCCTGCAGCGCGGTGCCGCCCTGGCCATGGGACCAGCCCCGCACCAGCACCTTGTCGAGCCAGAGCTTCATCAGCGGCGGCATCGAGTACCAGAGCACCGGATGCAGCCACACCAGCCGGCGCGCCGGCGCCAGCGCGGCGCGCTCGGCCTCGGCGTCGATGACGAAGTCGGGCCACAGCGCGTAGAGGTCGCGCACCTCGACCCCAGGCAGGCCGCGGGCCACCTGCGCAAGAGAGCGGCACATGCGCGAATGGCGCAGCTCGGGATGGGCCAGCAGGACAAGGGTCGGTGCAGACATCGGGCAAGCATAGCCGGCGCGCCGCGCCGACCTCACTCCAGGCTGCAGCCCGCCGGCAGCGGCCAGGTGGTCTGAGGCTTCATCGCCTTGAGCTCGGCCGAGGCGCTGATGCGCACCGCCTCCGCGCCGAGCCGCTGCTCCAGCTCGGCGATACTGACGATGTAGCGATCCAGATCGCCCAGGCCGGAG
>JAUPTP010000212.1 GCA_030918015.1 Pseudomonadota bacterium | reverse complement strand
GCTGCCGACGCTGCTGAGCCGGCCGGTGGCGCAGCCTCGTGCCGCCGAGACCGCGTCGGCCGGCGAGATCGACGCGCCACGCTGAGCGATGCGCCCGATCCGCCGGGCTCAGTCGCGGAAGTTGTTGAAGCTCAGCGGCGCCTCGGTGACGGTCTTCTTCAGCAGCGCCATCGCGGCCTGCAGGTCGTCGCGCTTGGCGCCGCTCACGCGCACCGTGTCGCCCTGGATGCTGGCCTGGACCTTCATCTTGCTGTCCTTGATCGCCTTCTGGATCTTCTTGGCCAGATCGCTCTCGATGCCGGCCTTCACGGTCACCTTCTGCTTGAGCTTGTCGTGGCTCATCTTCTCGGGCGTGGCGGTCAGGTCGAGGAAGCGGATGTCGACGCCCCGCTTGGCCATCTTGCCCAGCACGATGTCGGTGACGTTCTTCAGCTGCAGGTCGTTGTCGGCGAAGAGCGTGATCTCCTTGTCCTTCAGCTCGACCTTGGCATCGCTGCCCTTGAAGTCGAAGCGGGTGCCGATTTCCTTGTTCGACTGGTCGATGGCGTTGCGCACCTCGACGAGATCGGGTTCGAGGACGGTGTCGAAGCTGGGCATGGCGGGTTCTCTTTCTGGACGACGGGCGTCGAAGGGGTTCGGAAACAGGGGAAAATTCTGCCATGCGCATCGAAACCGCCGTCAACCTGCGGGCCTGGAACACCTTCGGCCTGCCCGCCATCGCCCAGACGCTGATCCACATCGACGAGGAGGCCGACGTGCGCCGCGTGGTCGACCATCCCGAGTTCGGCCGTGCGCCGAAGTTCGTGCTGGGCGGCGGCAGCAACATCGTGCTGGCGCGCGATGTCTCCGCGGTGGTGCTGAAGGTGGCCATCGGCGGCATCCGGCTGCTGGAAACCCGCAGCGACGCCTTCATCGTCGAGGCCGGCGCCGGCGTGCCGTGGCACGAGCTGGTGGCCTGGACCATCGACCAGGGCCTGCCGGGGCTGGAGAACCTGGCGCTGATTCCCGGCACGGTGGGGGCGGCGCCAGTGCAGAACATCGGCGCCTACGGGCTGGAGCTGCAGGACCGCTTCGAGTCGCTCGACGGCGTCGACCTGGTCACCGGCCGGGGCTTCACGCTCGACGGGCGGCTGTGCCGCTTCGGCTACCGCGACAGCGTCTTCAAGCACGAGCTGGCGGGGAAAAGCGTCATCACCCGGGTGCGCCTGCGCCTGCCGCGGCCGTGGCGGCCCGAGCTGGGCTATCTCGACCTGCAGCGCCGGATCGAGGAGACCGGCCTCACCGCGCCCGACGCGCGCCAGATCTTCGACTGGGTCTGCCAGATCCGCCGCGCCAAGCTGCCCGACCCGGCGGTGATCGGCAATGCCGGCAGCTTCTTCAAGAACCCGGTGGTCACGCCCGAGCAGTGCCGCGACATCATCGCGCGCGACCCGCATGTGGTGCACTACCCGATGGACGACGGCAGCTTCAAGCTCGCCGCCGGCTGGCTGATCGACGCCTGCGGCTGGAAGGGCAAGACGGTGGGCGGCGCGGCCGTGTACGAGCGTCAGGCGCTGGTGCTGGTCAACCGCGGCGACGCCCGTGGCGCGGAGGTGATCACGCTGGCGCGGGCGATCCAGGAAAGCGTCTACGGCCGCTTCGGCATCCGCCTGGAGCCCGAGCCGGTGGTGGTGGGCTGAAGCGCTGGGCGGGTGCCTCAGCGCTGCCAGCGGCCGCTGCGGATGTCGTCGTGCGTCAGCCGCTCGACCTCGACCGGGCTGACCCCGCCGGCCACGCCCAGCCGCACCGCCGCGCTCAGGGACAGGTCGATGATGCGGCCCGGATGGAAGGGCCCGCGGTCGTTGACCCGCACGATCACCTCGCGGCCGTTGATCGGGTTGCGCACCCGCGCATAGCTCGGCAGCGGCATCGTCGGGTGCGCGGCGGTCATCGCGTACATGTCGTAGATCTCGCCGCTGGCGGTGGGGGCGCCGTGGAACTTGGTGCCGTACCAGGAGGCCAGGCCGCTTTCGCGCAGCGGCTCGTCGGTGGTCAGCGGCGCATAGCTGCGGCCCAGCACCTCGTAGGGCTTGTTGGGGCCACCGCGGCGGATCGGCTCGACCCGGGGCTGCGCGTCGGGCACCTGGTTCAGGTCGAAGGGCCAGCTCGCCGGCGCCCCGTCGCGCGCGGAGGGGTCGACCCGCTTGCCGCGCGGCGCCCGCTCCGGCGTGGTCGAGCAGCCGGCGGCCAGCAGCGCCACGGCCAGAAGCCAGACCCGGGGCCCGCCGCAGCCGGCGGTGCGCCTCCGCGTCGGCGCCCTGGAAACATCACGCATCATCGGCATGGTTCGGTCATCCGGAGCGGGCCCCGCGGGCCCGATGCGCCATGGATATCACCGCGCTGACCGCGGTGATGCGGTAAATACCGGCGGGTTTCACTCTTCTGTCGATAAAAGGCTGAAACAAGGCGTGAATCTGGCTTCAGAAGGATTCGCCCTCGTGATCGAAGAGTATCGACTCATTATCATGTCGACCCTTGACGGGCACAGAGGCGGTTTCCGAGGGAGTTATGGGGTTCTTGTCGGCCTGATCCTCGGTCCTGTTGCAGGGACGGGGACCTATGCTGCTGCCGGTGTATTTCCACCCCTTCTCCGACCGGAGCATTCCCCCATGCGCAAGTCCTTCCTTTCTGCTGCCGCCCTCGTGATGGGCGCGATGGCAGCCAGCGCCCACGCGCAGTCCGTGATCGGCAATGGCGACTTCGAGCTCTCGAGCGTGCCGACCGGATCGTCCTCCAGCTTTGCGGACATCGTCTCCAGCCAGACCTGGGACCAGCTGCAGTGGGGCTCGATCACCAACACCTCGTCGATCGTCGACGCCTCGGGCAACCAGGCCGCGCAGGTGGTGCTGGGCGACAGCATCTGGTCGGCCTTCTCGGCGACCGGCGCCGGGACCTATGCGCTGCGCTTCGACGCGGTCGGGCAGGGCAACTATTCGCTGGTCAACGCCAGCACCGATACCCTGCTGAGCTCGGGCACGCTCAGCAATCCCTCGCCGGCCACGGTCACCAGCGCGGGCTTCTCGCTCAACACCTCGGACGTGTACCGGGTGTATTTCAGCTCGTCCGACGCGACCAACACGCTGACCGTCGACAACGTGATGCTGGCCGCGGTGCCCGAGCCGCAGACCTACGCGATGATGCTCGCCGGCCTGGGCGCGCTGGGCCTGATCCATCGCCGCCGCATGGTGGCGCAGCGCGGCTGAGCCGAGGCCGCATGCGGCCGGGTGGCGTTCAGGCGCCTGGCGGCGTCTCGCGCAGCTCCACCCAGACCGGCGCGTGATCGCTGGGGCGCTCGTTGCGGCGCGGGCCGCGGTCGATGCCGCAGGCGGTGGCCTGCCGGGCCAGCGGCGCGCTCAGCAGGATGTGGTCGATGCGCAGGCCCTGGTTGCGACGGAACGCCAGGTTGCGATAGTCCCACCAGCTCCAGCTGCGCTCGGGTTGCTCGAACAGGCGGAAGGCATCGCTCAGGCCCAGGTCGAGCAGCGCGCGGAAGGCCGCGCGCTCCTCGTCGGTGCAATGGATCTGGCCCGCCCAGGCGACCGGGTCGTGCACGTCGCGGTCCTCGGGCGCGATGTTGAAGTCGCCCATCAGGGCCAGCGCCGGATGCGCGGTCAGCTCCTGCGCCAGCCAGTGCTGCAGCGCGGCCAGCCACGCCCGCTTGTAGACGAACTTCTCCGAGTCCGGCGCCTGCCCGTTGGGAAAATAGGCGCCGACGATGCGCACGCCCCCGACCGTCGCGGCGATCACGCGCGCCTGCGGGTCGTCGAAGCCGGGAATGTTGCGGGTGACGTCGGTGATCGACAGGCCCGAGCGGGCCAGCAGCGCCACGCCGTTGTAGGTCTTCTGGCCGAACCAGGCGCAGTCGTAGCCGGCCGCGCGCAGCGCGTCGGCGGGGAACTTGTCGTCGGTCAGCTTGGTTTCCTGCAGCACGACGAGGTCGGGCGTGGCGGCGGCGAGCCAGTCGAGCAGCTGCGGCAGCCGCACCGACAGCGAGTTGACATTCCAGGTGGCAAGTTTCATGGTGCGCGCATGGTAGCGGCCGTGGCCGCCAGCGCGTCCTCCAGGCTGTCGGTGAGTCCCCGCGGGCCCAGCTGCGCGATGAAGCCGGCGCGCTCCAGCAGCGACCGCGGCTGGGCATTGAGGGCGGCCACGACCAGCTGCACGTCGTGGCGCTGCAGCTGCCGGTGGAGCTGCACGAGCGCATCCACGCCCGAGGTGTCGAGCGAGATCAGCCGGTGCATCTCCAGCACCAGCACGCGGGTGCCGTGGGGCAGCTGCTCGGCCAGCGTCTCGACCTTGCCGATCGAGCCGAAGAACAGCGTGCCGTACAGGCTGCGCACCTCCAGGCCGTCGGGCCGGTCCGGCGTCCGGGCCGGGGTCTCGATCGTGAAGAGCTGGCTCATGCGCCAGATGAAGAAGCCGCAGGCCAGCAGCAGCCCGACCTCGACCGCCACCGTCAGGTCGAAGACCACCGTCAGGAAGAAGGTGCCCAGCAGCACCGCGCGGTAGGGCAGCCTGAAATGCCGCAGCCGCGCGAACTCATGCCACTCGCCCATGTTCCAGGCGACGAACAGCAGGATGCCGGCCAGCACCGCCAGCGGCACATGCAGCGCCAGCGGCGCGGCCGCCAGCATGATCAGCAGCAGGATGAGCGCATGCAGCATGCCCGCCACTGGCGAGGTGGCGCCGGCGCGCACATTCGTCACGGTGCGCGCGATCGTGCCGGTGGCCGGGATGCCGCCGAAGAAGGGCGCGACGAAGTTGGCCACGCCCTGCGCCATCAGCTCCTGGTTCGGGTCATGCTTGGCGCCGGGGCGCAACTGGTCGGCCACGCGCGCGCACAGCAGCGACTCGATCGCGCCCAAGGCCGCGATGGTCAGCGTCGGCGTGACCAGCTGCTTGACGCTGGTCCAGCTGAAGTCGGGCAGGGCCAGGGTCGGCAGGCTTTGCGGGATGCCGCCAAAGCGCGAGCCTATGGTCTCGACCGGCAGCTGCAGCATCCAGGCCAGCAGCGTCAGCGTGACGAGAGCGACGATCGGGGCTGGCAGGCGCGAGGTCGCGCGCAGCGCGCTGGCGCCCTGCAGCCGTTCGAGCTGCAGCCGGAACGCCGATTCGCTGGCCCAGATCCGGGGCCAGATGAACAGCCCGAGCACGCAAAGCGCCCCGAGCCCGCAGGCATAGGGATTGAGGCTGTCG
>JAUPTP010000211.1 GCA_030918015.1 Pseudomonadota bacterium | reverse complement strand
CGATGTTGCCGGCGGTGCCGAGCAGCTCGATGGCGTCCATCACCTCGTCGAGGTTGTGCGCCGGCTCGCCCATGCCCATGAAGACCACGCGGCGCACGCCCTTCAGGCCGGGGCGCTGCTGCCGCGCCAGCGCCACCTGCGCGACGATCTCTGCGCTGCCGAGCTGGCGCACCAGGCCGCCCTGGCCGGTCATGCAGAAGCGGCAGCCCACCGCGCAGCCCACCTGGGTGGACACGCACACGCCCCCGCCCTTGGGGCCCGCCGGCAGCAGCACGCTCTCGACCATCTGCCCGTCGCCCAGCCGCACCAGCAGCCGCGCCGAGCCGTCCTCGCCGGGATGGCTGGCCTGCAGCCGCGCCAGCCCGGCCAGTTCCTCGCGCAGCGCGGGCAGCGCTTCGAGCAGCGGCTTCGGATAGAAATGCTCGGGTGCATGGGCGCCCCGGTCATGCGCGTGGGCCTGCGCCCAGTGGCGCAGCACGCGCTGCACATGGGTCGGTCCGGCGCCCAGGGCGTGCAGTCGGGAGGTGAGGTCGGGGAGGCGCATTACGGGGTGTCTTTCGAAGACGAAAGCGGCTGCATTAATGATTTCTCTTGCGTAGCTCTTAAGTTGTTGATTTAAATGACATTTTTCTTGTTGAAATTAAACTTCAGCTAAACTTTTCTGTCGAGACGAAAAAAAAGGAGTAGACTGGTCGCACTGGTCTTCCGCCAAGAAGCTAACCAGTACAACGCCAACAACCCCTTTCGTTTCGGAGTGTATGCCATGACAAACCAAGTCAATGAGTACGATTACAGGATCCAAGAACTGGAACGCCAAGTGAAGGGCCTTCAGCGTCAGGTTGGTGTCATACAGGCGACCAACAACGCACGCACTAGGGTGACCGATCAACGTCTTCGTGACCTTGAGATCAAGACCGCTGTAGCCACAGGTGCTCCTCAGAAGAAGGTCGCGGAGATTTTCAATCTGAGCCCTGGTCGAGTAAGTCAAATCGTCAAAAAGATTGCTTGATACCTCGCGAGCGCAAAACATAAACCCGGCTGCGGCCGGGTTTTTTGCGTCCTCAAATCAAACAATGAAGGCACAGTGAGCTTGTCCTAGTGGATCAACACACGGTGCTATGCCTTGAGCTTCCACGTTCGAGAAAGTGTGGACACCACTCACAACTTCATCTCCAGCCTCACCGCCCACGCCGTGCTGCTGCGGCCCCAGGTGGTCGCAGTCTGGCGGGTGGCGGCGCCGTCCACCGTGGTGGTCGAGACGCTGTCGCGGGCGGCGAGGTTGCTGGCGGAGACGCGCAGCTTCAGGTCTGGCGCGAAGGTCCACAGCGCGTAGGCGTCGATGACCTGGCGGGTGTCGACGGTGGCGGTGCGGCTGGTGTCGAGCTGCACCGCGTAGCCGGGCGTGAAGCTG
The DNA here is from genome assembly GCA_030918015.1 of Pseudomonadota bacterium. Lineage (GTDB taxonomy): Bacteria > Pseudomonadota > Gammaproteobacteria > Burkholderiales > Burkholderiaceae_C > Sphaerotilus. The sequence goes on along the minus strand of JAUPTP010000211.1, from coordinate 3,843 downwards.
ATGCTGCCGCCCAGGGTCAGCGGCGTGCCGCGCACCCGCCAGTCGGCGCCGGCGCCGGCGCTCCAGCCGGGCTGGCTGTCGAGGCGGTTGTCGGGGCCGGAGAGCGATTCCACCCGCGAGCGGTAGACGCTGAGGTTGGCGCGCAGGTCGACGGCGGGCAAGGGCGGGGCGTTCTCGGCGCGCGGGCCGAGCAGGGCGGCCAGCTCGGCGGCGCGGCCCTTGGCCTCCAGCTCCAGGCCGGTGGTGCGGGCGCGGCCGATGTTCTGCGGGCGCGACACCCAGCGCGTCTCGCCGCCGACGTTCTCCTGCGCGACGCGGTTGCGGATCAGGTCCTCGATGCGGCGGGTGAAGGCGCCGACGCTGAACACGCCGCCCTGCGCCAGATGCCGCTCCCAGGCCAGATCGAGCCCGGTGGCCAGCTCGGGGCGCAGGTCGGGGTTGCCGCCGCGGTCGGGGTTGGTCTCGAGGTTGGTGCCGCTGGCGCGCGTGCCGCTGGCGATCAGCTGGGCCAGCGTCGGCGCCTTGTAGCTGCGGGTCAGCCCGGCGCGCAGCAGCTGGCGGCCGTCCTCGTCGAGGCGGTGCACCGCGTGCAGCATCGGCGAGGTCACGCGGCTGCGGTTGATCGCCTCGGTGCCGGCGCTGCCGGTGCTGCCGCGGCTGTCGATGCGCTCGTGGCGCAGGCCGGCCTGCAGCGACCACTGCGGCGTGGGTGTCCACTCGTCCTGGATCCACAGCGCGCCGCGGCGGCTGTGCGCCTGCAGCGTGTCGCCGAAGTCGCCGTCGAGCGAGGTGACGCTGCCGTCGGCGGCGGTCTGGCGCTGCGTGCGCGTCTCGTCGCGGCGGCCCTGTTCCATCTCCCAGCCGAGCGAGAGCTGGTGCTGCGCCTCGTCGCCCAGCGCGCGCGAGAGCTTGCCGCCGGTGCTGAGCCAGCGGTCCAGGCCGTCGCGCTCGTCGTCGATGCGGCGCAGCCGCGCGCCGGCGCCGTCGAACTCGTCGCGCCAGCCGCTGCCGTCCGAGCGCGAGGCGGTGGTGCCGGCCTTCAGCTCCAGCCGCGTGCCGCCCTCCAGCCGCGTCTGCCACTGGCCGTTGAGCCGCAGCATCGAGAAGCGGCTGCTGCCCTCGGCGCTGGCGTGGTCGTAGTCGGCGTCGCCCGCGCGGGTGACCAGCGTGCGCCGGGTGCTGCTGCGGCTTTCCGACAGGATGACGAAGGGCATCAGCGCCAGGCTTTCGCCCGCGCCGAGCTTCCATTGCAGCCGCCCGCCCGCATGCAGCGCGCGGCGCCGGCCGTGCACCTCGTCGAGGCGGTCCTGGTCGCGCAGCAGCGCGCCGTCGGCCGGCGCGGTCTCGACGGTGCGCAGGCGCACGCTGTCGTCGCTCTGGCTCTCGCCCAGGTGCATCGACAGGTTGTAGTTCAGATCGTCGATCTGGCCGGCGCGGGTCCAGCTCAGGTCGCGCTGCCAGCGGCCGTCGTCGTGCCCGAGGCGCAGCTGCACGTCGTTCAGGCGCTGGCGCACGTCCTCGCGCAGCACGATGTTGATGGTGCCGGCCACCGCCTGCGCGCCGGTCTCGGCGGTCGGGCCGCGGGTGATCTCGATGCGCTCGACCTGCTCGGGCGTCAGCGCGTCCAGGCTCATGCCCATCGGCAGGCGCTCGCCGTTGATCAGGATCTGGGTGTAGCCGCTGCCCAGGCCGCGCAGGCGCGGATTGCCGCCGCGCCCCGGGCGGCCGTCGAGCGTCACGCCGGGCTGGCGCTTGAGCACCTCGGCCACGCTGGCGTCGCCGTTGCGGTCGAGCTCCTCGCGGCCGATGACGGTCTTGGCGGCGGTGGACTGGCGGCGCTCCTGGTCGGCGTCGAGCCGCCGGGCGCGGATCTCGACCCGCTCGAGCGTGGCCTCAGGCGGGGCCGGGGCGGGCGAGGGCGCCGGGGCGCTCGTCTGCGCCAGGGCGAGCACCGGCGCGGCGGCCAGGGGGATCAGCAGCGCGCCGCGTGTCAGGCGACGGTGTGCGCGAGGAAAAGTCGTGTGGCTGGGCATGGCGCCGGATTGTGGTCCGTCTCGCCTGCCCCCAGGGGCCGTATAGACTCGCGGCCCATGACCGACGCCACCCCCACGCCCGTCCCGACCGCCCCGCCTGCCCGCCCCGATCTCGCCGGCCGCCGCATCGTGCTTGGCCTGAGCGGCGGCGTGGCCTGCTACAAGAGCGCTGAACTGGCGCGCCTGCTGGTCAAGGCCGGCGCCGAGGTGCGCGTGGCCATGACCGCCGGCGCCGCGCGCTTCATCACGCCCGAGACGATGCAGGCGCTCTCCGGCCACCCGGTCTCGCAGGACACCTGGGACGCGCGCGAGCCCAACGGCATGCCGCACATCAACCTGACCCGCGGCGCCGACGCGGTGCTGATCGCGCCGGCCAGCGCCGACTTCATCGCCCGCCTGGCCCAGGGCCGCGCCGAGGATCTGCTGAGCCTCGCCTGCCTGGCGCGTCCGCTGGCCAGCGGCGCGGCGGATGCGCGTCCGGTGCCGCTGATCGTGGCGCCGGCGATGAACCGCGAGATGTGGGCGCACCCCGCCTCCCAGCGCAACCTGCGCCAGGTGGTGGCCGACGGCGCGCAGGTGCTGGGCGTCGACGCCGGCGCGCAGGCCTGCGGCGAGATCGGCGACGGCCGCATGATCGAGCCCGAGGCGATCGTCGAGGAGCTGGTGGCGGCGCTCTCGCCCAAGCCGCTGGCCGGTCGGCGCCTGCTGATCACCGCCGGCCCCACCTTCGAGGCGATCGACCCGGTGCGGGGCATCACCAATCTGTCCAGCGGCAAGATGGGCTTCGCGATCGCGCGCGCCGCCCGCGAGGCCGGCGCCGACGTGACGCTGGTGGCCGGCCCGGTGCACCTTGACACGCCGCGCGGCGTGACCCGCGTCGACGTGCGCTCGGCGCAGCAGATGCTCGACGCGGTGATGCCGCGCGCGCCGCAGCACGATCTCTTCGTCGCCACCGCCGCGGTGGCCGACTGGCGCCCGGCCTCGCTGTCGGAGCACAAGATCAAGAAGGACGGCAAGAAGGTCGCGCCCAGCTTCGAGCTGGCCGAGAACCCCGACATCCTGGCCGCGGTGGCGCGCCTGCCCGCAGCGCAGCGCCCGTTCTGCGTCGGCTTCGCCGCCGAGAGCGAGAAGCTGGAGCACCATGCCCGCGAGAAGCTCGCGCGCAAGGGCGTGCCGCTGATCGTCGGCAACCTCGGGCCGGCCACCTTCGGCCGCGACGACAACGCGCTGCTGCTGGTCGATGCCGAGCACAGCCGCCCGCTGCCCGAGGACGGCCGCGCCTGCGACAAGCAGACGCTGGCGCGCGCGCTGGTGGCCGAGATCGCGCGGCGCCTGGCGCTCGAGCCGGCCGGCTGAATCGTCGTCGCCGCGGTACTTTTCGGTCCTTGGCCATCCCGACCGCCGCGCCAGCGTCTTAACGTCGGGTTAACATTCGCGGAAACCGGTTTCCGGTTGTTTCCTTTTCCGCGGATCTCTCCCCCATGCCCAAGAACAGAACGGCCGCCCGGCAAGCCGTCTTCATGTCCGCCCTGGCGCTGCTGCCGGTGGCCGCTGCGGCGGCTGCCGCGGTCGATGAGGCCGCGCTGCCGCGCGTCGAGGTGACCGGCAGCCACCTGCTGCGCACCGTCGGCGAGGGCAGCGCGCCGCTGCGCACCGTGAGCCGCGACGAGATCGAGCGCTCGGTCGCCGCCTCGGTGGCCGATCTGCTGGCCCGCCTGCCGCGCATGCAGGGCATGCAGACGCTCTCCGAGAGCGTGGGCAACGATGGCAACGGCGTGACCACCGCCTCGCTGCACGGGCTGGGGGCGCG
>JAUPTP010000210.1 GCA_030918015.1 Pseudomonadota bacterium | reverse complement strand
CGGGCGGGGGCGCGCGCGAGAAGTGCACCGCAGGAAAGGCGACGGCCATTTGCTGCAACGCAGCAACCCGCGACATCGCCCCGTATCATGGGCGATCACCGTCTTCTGCCCCTGCGCACGCCCTCTGCCCATGTCACCCGAACTGCAATCCCGCCCCGACGCCGACTGGGTCGCCCAGATGGAACAGGTCTGCCAGGATCTGAGCCTGCGCATCGCGCGGCTGGCCCTGGTGCTGCATGTGCCGCTGGCCACCGCACAGGATGTCGCCCGGGTGATCGAGCATCCGGCACCGAACCCGGGCCAGTGGCCGGCCGGCAGCGCCGAGCGGCGTGAGGCCGAAAGGCGCACCGAGCTGCGGGGCCTGCTGCTGCTGCGCGGCGCCTTCGAGAAGCGCTGCGTCGACGAGTTCGGCGCCGCCACCGCCGGCGAGATGCTGCTCGACGTCGAGCGCGAGCTGCTCCGCCACGGCTTCAGGCCCGGCGACGACGGCCTGGACCTGCGGGCGCTGTTCGGCACGCCCGCGGCCTGAACGCCTCAGCCGATGCGGCCCAGCAGCAGGTACTCCATCAGCGCCTTCTGCACGTGCATGCGGTTCTCCGCCTCGTCCCAGACCACCGACTGCGGGCCGTCGATCACCTCGGCGGTGACCTCCTCGCCGCGGTGCGCGGGCAGGCAGTGCATGAAGAGCGCGTCCGGCCGGGCCACCGCCATCATGTCGGCATCGACGCACCAGTCGGCGAAGGCGGCGCGGCGGGCCTCGTTCTCGGCTTCAAAGCCCATGCTGGTCCAGACATCGGTCGTGACCAGGTCGGCGCCGCGGCAGGCCTCGCGCGGATCGGTGAAGACCTTGTAGCAGTCGCTCGAGCGGATGCCGGCGACCTGCGGGTCGACCTCGTAGCCCGTGGGCGTGCTGACGTGCACGGTGAAGCCGAGGATCTCGGCCGCCTGCAGCCAGGTGTTGGCCATGTTGTTGCCGTCGCCGACCCAGGTCACCACCTTGCCCTTGAGGCAGCCCAGGTCGTAGCCGTTCGCCCCGACCGGCGCGCGGTGCTCCAGGTAGGTGAACAGGTCGGCCATGATCTGGCACGGGTGGAACTCGTTGGTCAGCCCGTTGATGACCGGCACGCGGCTGTGCGCGGCGAAGGCCTCGATCTTGGTGTGCTCGAAGGTGCGGATCATGACCAGGTCGGTCATGCGGCTGATGACGCGCGCCGAGTCCTCGATCGGCTCGGAGCGGCCGAGCTGGCTGTCGCCGGTGGTCAGGTGCACCACCGAGCCGCCGAGCTGGTACATGCCGGCCTCGAAGCTCACGCGGGTGCGCGTCGAGGCCTTCTCGAAGATCATCGCCAGCGTGCGGTCGGCCAGCGGCTGGTAGCGCTCGTAGTTCTTGAAGCGGCGCTTGATCAGGCGCGCGCGCTCGAACAGATAGGCGTACTCCTCGGCGCGGAAGTCCTTGAACTGCAGGTAGTGCTTCATGAGGCTGTATCCCGGTTTCATGCGGCGGCGCCCTCGGCGAGGAAGGCCTGGATGACGGGGGCCAGGATCGCGACGATCTCGTCGGCCTCGGCCACGCTCAGCGTCAGCGGCGGCACCAGGCGCACCACGGTGTCGGCGGTCACGCTCAGCAGCAGGCCGGCCTCGAGCGCGCGGGTCAGGATCACGCCGCAGGGCCGGTCGAGCTCGATGCCCAGCATCAGGCCGGCGCCGCGGATCTCGGTCACGCCAGCCACGCCGGCAAGCTCGCGCTCCAGCGCCGCCTTCAGGTGCGCGCCGACAGCCGCGGCGTTCTCCAGCAGGCCTTCCTCTTCCATGATGCGCAGCGTCTCGATGCCGGCGCGCATCGACAGCGGGTTGCCGCCGAAGGTGGTGCCGTGGTTGCCGGGCTTGAAGATGTTCGCCGCCCGCGGACCGCACACCACCGCGCCGATCGGCACGCCCGAGCCCAGGCCCTTGGCCAGCGGCATCACGTCCGGCTGGATGCCGGCCCACTGGTGGGCGAACCACTTGCCGGTGCGGCCGATGCCGCACTGCACCTCGTCGAGCATCAGCAGCAGGTCATGCCGGTCGCACAGCTCGCGCACCGCGCGCAGGTAGTCCCAGCGCGCCGCGTGAATGCCGCCCTCGCCCTGGATGGTCTCGAGGAAGACCGCGGTGATGTTCGGGTTCGACTCGACCGCGGCGCGGATCGCGTCGATGTCGTTGAGCGGCACGCGCACGAAGCCCTCGACCAGCGGGCCGAAGCCGGCCTGCACCTTCGGGTTGCCGGTGGCCGACAGCGTCGCGATCGAGCGGCCGTGGAAGGCCTTCTCGAACACGATCACCTCGGGGCGCTCGATGCCCTTGTCGTGGCCGAACTTGCGCGCGAGCTTCAGCGCCGCCTCGTTGGCCTCCAGACCGGTGCTGCAGAAGAAGGCGTTGGTCAGGCCCGAGAGCGCGACCAGCCGGGCGGCGAGCTGCTCCTGGCCGGGGATGTGGTAGTAGTTGGAGCAGTGGATGAGGGTCGCGACCTGCTCCTGCAGGGCCGCCACGAACTTCGGGTGCGCATGGCCCAGCGTGTTGACCGCGATGCCGCCCAGGCCGTCGAGGTATTCGCGACCGGTCGAGTCCCAGACGCGGCTGCCTCGGCCTCGCACCAGCGCGACCGGCAGGCGGCCGTAGGTCGTCATCACGTGGGGTTCGGCGATCGTCGCGGACTCGGCGGTCATCTAGGTACTCTCCAGGGTAGGAATCCAGGCAGGGAAATGCAAAAGGCGCCGCACGATGACGGCGCCCGACCCATTGTAAGGAATGCCGACGACAGCACGCCGACAGACGCCTGAGCGATACTCGCACCCCGCGCGCCAGTGCAGACGCGCCCGACCGCACACAACCAAGCCGCAGAGACCCGTCGCCGCCAGCGGTGCCGGCCGATATCTGCCCTGACTCCGCGACCGCCTCGTCGACCCCGTGGCTGCTGCGCTGCAGCACAATACGGCCTGACGGGCGGCCGTATGCGCTTGTCTCTTGCAAGCACAACAAGGCAGCAGCCCGTGACGAACCATTCGAAACCCAAACCCCGAGAAGTCTTCATCCAGGGCATCACCCGCGACGGACGCACCTTCCGTCCCAGCGACTGGGCCGAGCGACTGGCCGGCGCGATGTCGTGCTTCCGCCCGGGCGGCGCACGGCCTGCCGGCATCGGCTCGGCCATCGGCTACTCGCCCTACTGCATCCCCACCGTCATCGGCAGCACCAAGTGCGTCGTCGTCAACGAGGCCCTGAAGGACCTCGAGCCGATGGCCTGGGACTTCGTGATGAACTTCGCCCGCGACAACGACCTGCAGGTGATGGAAGCCTGCCTGATCCCCGACCCGCCCAGGAAGGGCTGATCCGGGCGGGCCGCACGGCCCTCTCTTTTGCCTGCTTTTGCCGCTCAAGTTCCGCCGATCACGGCCGGAGCCGGCAACGCATCATGCACCGATCCCGATGTCGCGCCCCGCCGCGCGACCCTGCGTCCGGTGCATGCCATGCCTTCATCGCCCTCCCCCCAGCCCGCCGCCCGCCCCCGCTGCCCTGCGGCCATCCGCCGACGGCGGGTGCACTACTTCAGCGGCTTCGATCCCCGCGGCGCCGGCCACTATCACCGCCTGTTCAGCCAGCAGGCCGAGCGCCCGCAACCCGGCGGCGGACACATCACCACCGGCGCCCGGCAACGCGTCAGTGACCTGATGCACCGCTGGAGCGTCGAGTGGCACCCCCTGTCGCCCGCTCGTCAGGACGATGCGGTGCGCACCGAACATGTCTTCATGGGCTGGGACGACATCATCCGACGCCACTGGAGCCGCCGACCTCTGGCGCTTCTGCAGGAATTCGCGGCCGTTCACATGGCGATGCTGAACGATGTCGGCCTGAAGCGGGTGCACACCCTCAACCCCACCGCCCTGCTGACCGCCCTGCTGCCGCTGCTCTACCTGGTGGCGACGCTGCTGGTCTCGGGCAGCGTCATGGCGATCCTGCTGGCCCTGCCACTGACCGCCCTGGGCTCGGCCGGCCTGACGGCGGTCGCCGCCGGGCTCGGGATGGCGCTGGTCGGCGCCCTGGTCTCGCTGGGGGCGCAGGCCGGCCTGTTCTGGCTGATGCGCATCTACCACTTCGTGCTGTGCATGGGCCGCGGCCAGGTCGAGGACCTGGACCGGCGGGTCCAGGAATGGGTCGAGCATGTGATCGAGCGCCAGCGCGCCGATCCGGTCGACGAGGTGGTGCTGGCCGGCCACAGCGTCGGCACGCTGGTGATGGTCGCGGCGGTCGACCAGCTGCTGCGCGATCCACGCTGGCAGGCCCTGCAGGCGGGACGACGCACGGCCATGCTGACGCTCGGCCAGTGCTACCCGGCCCTGGCCCTGCTGCCCGGCGCCGAGGCCTTCCGCCACGCGCTGCTGCGGCTGTCGCGCCACCCGGACCTGGTGTGGCTGGACGTGACCGCGCGCATCGACCCGATGTGCTTCTTCAGCATCGCCCCGCTGGCCGGCACCGACCTGGCCGAGCAGGCCGGCCCCCTGCCGCGGCGGCGCGCCGCGCGCTTCTTCCAGATGTACGACCCGCGGCACTGGGCGCTCATCCGCCGCGACAAGCTGCAGGCCCACTTCCTCTACCTGATGACCCCGGACCGCCCCGGCAACTTCGACCTGTTCGGCATGCTCTACGGCCCGCGCCCGTTCGAGCAGCAGATGGCCGACCCACGCAGTCCACGCTGAGCCCCGGAATCCGCCATGCCCCACTTCTGCCCGGCCTATCCCGCGCCGCGCCGCCATCGCGCCTCCGGCCTGCTGATGTTCCTGAGCGCCCGCCACTCGTGGCTCGACGCGCTGTACGAGCGCAGCTACCGGATGCAGATGGGCGAGGTCCGCCTGCCCGGCCTGGACCTCTACATGGTCAACGACCCCGCCCTGGTGCGCCGGGTGATGGTCGAGCAGGCCGAGGATTTCCCCAAGAGCGAGCTGCTCGGCCAGGCCCTGGCGCCGCTGCTGGGCCAGAGCATCTTCACCACCAGCGGCGAGCAGTGGCGCCGCCAGCGCGCGATGATGGATCCGGCCTTCGCGCAGGCGCGCCTGCAGGTGGCCTTCCCCGTCATGGCCGCCGCCACCGAGGCGATGCTGGCGCGGCTGGAGCGCCTGCCCGAGGGCACCGAGCACGACATCGAGGTCGAGATGACCCATGTCACCGCCGACATCATCTTCCGCACCATCTTCTCGGTGCCGATGGAGGGCGAGGACGCGCGG
>JAUPTP010000209.1 GCA_030918015.1 Pseudomonadota bacterium | reverse complement strand
GCGGCCGTGGTGGTCTCGCCGCACTCCTCGACCCGCCAGCCGCTGGTGCTGGCCGGCGCCCGCCACACGGCGATCCACGACTTCGGGGGCTTTCCGGCCGAGCTGTACGAGCAGCGCTACGACGTCGCGGGCGATCCGGCACTGGCCGGGCAGGTCTCGACCCTGCTGCGGCAGGCCGGCATCGAGGCCCCGGCCGTCGAGGCCGAGGGGCTCGACCACGGCATCTGGACCGTCATGAAGCGCGCCTGGCCGGGCGCGGAGGTGCCGGTCGTGCCCCTCACGCTGGTGCCCACCGCCTCGCCGGCCCGGCAGTGGGCGGTCGGCGCGGCGCTGGCCTCGCTGGCCGAGCAGGGCGTGCTGGTGATCGGCAGCGGCGCGATGACGCACAACCTGCGCCGCTTCTTCGGCCTGCGCGGCGCCACTGGCGAGACCGCGTCCGATGTGGCCGCCTTCCAGGACTGGGTGAGCGAGCGTGCGGCCGCGCGCGACTGGCCGGCGCTGTTCGACTACCGCCGCCAGGCGCCCGAGGCCGCGCAGCAGCATCCGACCGACGAGCACTGGCTGCCGTTCTATGTCGCCGCCGGCGCCGGGGGCGACACCGCGGGGGTGCGCATCCACGACAGCGTCGACGCCGGCGTGCTGGCGATGGACGGCTACGCCTTCGGCCCGCAGGCCGAGCGGCTCAACCAGGCGCTGCAGGCCGCCTGAACAGCCCTGCGGCCCGGCCCCGGGGTGCCGGGTTCAGGCCGGGTTGTCCAGATCGATGAAGCGGTGCTGCAGGCCGAACTCGGCCGCCAGCCGCTCACCCAGGGCGCGCGCGCCATAGCGCTCGGTGGCGTGGTGGCCGCAGGCGAGGAAGGCGCAGCCCGTCTCGCGCGCGATGTGCGCCTGCGGCTCGGAGATCTCGCCGGTCAGGTAGACATCGGCGCCGGCTGCGATGGCCGACTCGAAGTCGCCCTGCGCGCCCCCCGTGCACCAGGCGATGCGCCGCAGCATGCGCCCGTCGCCGGGCGCGACGACGGGCGCGCGGCCCAGCGCGGCCTGCACGCGCGCCGTCAGCGCCTCGAGCGAGCAGGGCCCCTCGGCCGGCGCGCCGATCAGTCCCAGCCCCTTGTCGCCGAAGCTGCCCGTGGCCGCGAGCCCGAGCTCGGCGCCGAGCCGCGCGTTGTTGCCGACCTCGGGGTGGGCGTCGAGCGGCAGGTGATAGGCGTAGAGGCTGATGTCGTGCGCGAGCAGCGCGGCCAGCCGGCGCTTCATCCAGCCGGTGACCCGGCCGTCCTGGCCGCGCCAGAACAGGCCGTGGTGCACGACGATCGCGTCGGCGCCGTCGGCCGCGGCGGCCTCGATCAGCGCCAGGCTGGCGGTCACGCCGCTGACGATGCGGCGCACGCGCGCGCGCCCCTCGACCTGCAGGCCGTTGGGACCATAATCCGAAAAGCGACCGCTCTCGAGCAGCCGGTCCATCCAGCCTGCCAGCGCATCGCGGTCCGCGCCGGCCTTGTCGGTCATCAGGTTCTCAGCCACTTCTCTCTCCGGTTCTTTCATGCGCAGGCTCTGGCTCATATTCTCGCAGGCCGTCACGGTGGCGCTGGCTGCCGTCTTCGTGCTGGCCACCCTCAAGCCGCAGTGGCTGGGCGGGCGCCCGGGCAGCGCGCCGGTGCAGTTCAGCATCACGCAGGCCGCGCCCCTGCCGCTGGGCGGGGCCAGCATGCCGGGCAGCTACGCGCCGGCGGCGCGGCGCGCCTCGCCCTCGGTGGTGAGCGTGATGACCTCGGCCAGCCAGAGCGCCTCCGCGCCGGGCGATCCGCTGCGGCGCTACTTCGGCGATCCCGAGGGCGGCAGTGCGGGCACCGGCTCGGCGGTCATCGTCTCGGCCGACGGCTATCTGCTGACCAACAACCATGTCATCGAGAACGCCGACCAGATCGAGATCGGCCTGCTCGATGGCCGGCGGGTGGCGGCCAAGGTGGTCGGGACCGATCCCGACAGCGATCTGGCCGTGCTGAAGGTGGCGCTGGCCGGCCTGCCGGCGATCACCTTCGGCGACAACGACGCGCTGCAGGTGGGCGACGTCGTGCTGGCCATCGGCAACCCGTTCAACGTCGGGCAGACCGTGACCTCGGGCATCGTCAGCGCGATCGGGCGCAGCGGCCTGGGCCTGAACACCTTCGAGAACTTCATCCAGACCGACGCGGCGATCAACCCCGGCAACTCGGGCGGCGCGCTGGTGGACATCAACGGGCAGCTGCTGGGCATCAACACCGCGATCTACTCGCGCTCGGGCGGCAGCATGGGCATCGGCTTCGCCATTCCCGTCACCACGGCGCGGCAGGTGATGGAGGGGCTGATCACCGAAGGCGTGGTGACCCGCGGCTGGATCGGCGTGCAGCCCAGCGACCTCACGCCCGACATGGCCGAATCCTTCGGGCTCGAGATCGACCGGGGCGTGCTGATCACCGGCGTGCTGCAGGATGGCCCGGCCAGCGCCGCGGGCATGCAGCCCGGCGACGTGGTGGTCAGCGTCGGCGGCACGCCGGTGGCCAACACCGCGCAGCTGCTCAATGCGGTGGCGGGTCTGAAGCCGCAGACCCAGGCGGTGCTGTCGGTCTACCGCGGTCGCCAGTCGCTGGAGCTGTCGATCCGCGTGGCGCAGCGCCCCAAGGCCCGCAGCGCCCGCAACGCGGCGCCGGAGCGCTGAAGCGCGTCACGGGGTGCTGTCTTCCGGCGCGGCCGAATACTTCAGGAAGAAGCCCGCCGCCCAGATGCCCACCTCGTAGAGCAGCCCCATCGGCACCAGCAGCGCGATCATCGACACCGCATCCGGCGGCGTGACCAGGCCGGCCACCGCGGCGGCGGCCACCCAGAAATAGCGCCGCCATTCGCGCAGCTGCTCGACCGTCACCACCCCGAGCCGGGCCAGCACCACCACCGCCACCGGCACCTCGAAGGCCACGCCGAAGGCGATGAACATCGTCAGCACGAAGTCGAGGTAGGCCTCGATGTCGGGGCTGACCGTCACCGACTGGGGCGCCATCTTCTGGATCGCCGGGAAGGCCTGGCCGAACACGAAGAAGTAGCAGAAGGCCACGCCCAGGTAGAACAGGAGCGTGCTGCTGGCCACCAGCGGCAGCACCAGGCGCTGCTCATGGCGGTACAGGCCCGGCGCCACGAAGGCCCAGACCTGGTAGAGCACCCAGGGCAGCGCGACGCCGAAGCCGGCCAGCAGCGTGACTTTGATCGGGATGAGGAAGGGCGAGACGACGCCGACGGCGATCATCTTCGAGCCGGCCGGCAGCGACTTCACCAGCGGCATCGCCAGCAGGTCGTAGACCTGCGACGGGCCCGGGTACAGGCACAGCAGCACGAAGATCGCGGCCACGCCGTAGACCGCGTGCAGCAGGCGGTCGCGCAGCTCGATCAGGTGGCTGACGAAGGGGGCCTCGGTCCCGGCGAGTTCGTCGGGTTGGGGATCAGGACTCGAACTCACGATGGCGGGGGGAAGACGGGAGGGCGGGGCCGGAGGCCAGGTGGCGGCCTCGGCACGAAGGGGTCAGGACGACCGACGGGGCGGGCGGAAGCGGGCGACGCGGGCGGCACCGGACTGCACATGGCGCCGCACGCCCTCGCGCTGCTTGTACCAGCTCGGCACGGCGCTGCGCTTGATCCGCCAGTTCTTGCGGGGCGGCGGGCTGGGCGCGGCCGGGGAGCTGTCCCACTCGTAGGGCTCGTAGGTCGGCGCGGGCTCGTCGTCGGCACCGGCCAGGGCCGAGTTGATCTGCCCGGTGGCCGAGTCCAGCCCCGAGGAGACCGACTGGCCGACATCGCGCGCCGCGGTCTCGAACTCGCGGCGCACCTTGTTGAGCTCGTCGAGCTCCATCGAGCGGTTGACCTCGGCCTTGACGTCGGAGACATAGCGCTGCGCGCGGCCGATCAGGGTGCCGGCCATGCGCGCGACCCGGGGCAGCCGCTCCGGGCCGATCACGACCAGCGCGATGCCGGCCACCAGCATCAGCTTCGAAATGCCTATGTCGAACATGCGGAGTGTCCCGGGGGGATCACGGCTTGGTCTTGGCCTCGACGTCGATCGCCTGGCTGGTGTCGAGGCGCTTCTCGGCGACCTGGGCGGTGGCGGCGGGGGCGGCGCCGTCGGCCGGCTTGTCGCCGTCCTTCACGCCGTCCTTGAAGCCCTTGACCGCCGAGCCGAGGTCGGAGCCGATGTTCTTGAGCTTCTTCGTGCCGAAGATCAGCACGATGATGACGAGGAAGATGATCAGGTGCGTGGTGGACAGTCCCATGGGGTGCTCCGTGTCGGGTTCGGTGGGGGGCGGCGGATGCGGCCGGATTCTAGGTGGGGCCGGTCAGCCCTGTTTCCAGGGGCGCGGGCCGCCCATGACGTGCATGTGGAGGTGGTAGACCTCCTGGCCGCCGTCCGGGCCGGTGTTGATCACGGTGCGCAAGCCGTTGTCGGCGCCGTGCTCGCGCGCCAGCTGCGGCGCCAGCAGCGCCATGCGGCCCAGCAGCGCCTGGTGGCGCGGCTCGGCGTCGGCCAGCGTGGCGATGTGCTCGCGCGGGATGATCAGCAGGTGCACCGGCGCGGCCGGGCGGATGTCCTTGAAGGCGATCAGCTCGTCGTCCTCGTGGACCTTCTGGGCGGGGATCTCGCCGGCGGCGATGCGGCAGAAGATGCAGTTCGGGTCGTGGCTCATGGCGGCAGCTCCGTCGATGCGTGCGTCGATGCGTGAAGGGGTGCGGTGCGGCTCAGCGCGGCCGGCTGGCGAACTCGGCTAGGCCCGACAGGCCCTCGCGGCGCTCGAGCTCGGCGATCACCTGCGCCGGGGTCAGGCCGAACTGCGCCAGCGCCACGATGCTGTGGAACCACAGGTCGGCGACCTCGTAGACGATCTTGGCCGGGTCGCCGTCCTTGGCGGCGATGACCACCTCGGTGGCCTCCTCGCCGACCTTCTTCAGGATGGTGTCGGTGCCCTTGTGGAACAGGCGCGCGACATAGCTCTTGTCGGGGTCGCCGCCGCGGCGCGAGGCGATCACCTCGGCCAGTCGGGCCAGGCTGTCGGTCGAGGAGAGGGGGGCGGCATCGGTCATCGGGGCGGGGGCGCTGGCGCTCATGAGCGGTAGATGGTGGCGGGATCCTTCAGGACCGGGTCGACGGCCTGCCAGGTGGGCTGGCCGTCGGCGCCGGTCTGCAGTTCCTCGAAGAAGCAGGAATGGCGGCCGGTGTGGCAGGCGATGCCGGGCTCGTGGCCGAGCTGG
>JAUPTP010000208.1 GCA_030918015.1 Pseudomonadota bacterium | reverse complement strand
AGCGGAACGCCGTCTTGTCGTTGGCCGGCAGCGCGCTCCAGTAGGCCCGCACGGCCTCCAGCAGCTCGAAGGTGCCCACCATGTTGGTCTGGATGAACTCGCTGGGGCCGTGGATGCTGCGGTCGACATGGCTCTCGGCCGCGAAGTGCAGCACCGCGCGCGGGCGGTGCTCGGCCAGCAGCTGCGCCACCAGCGCACGGTCGCCGATGTCGCCCTGCACCAGCGTGCAGCGCCCCGCGTCCAGGTGCGACTGGATGGTCGCCGGGTTGCCCGCGTAGGTCAGCTTGTCCAGCACCACCACCGGCTCTTCGCTGCGCTCGAACCAGTGATGAACGAAGTTGCCGCCGATGAAGCCGGCGGCGCCGGTGATGAGGATCATGATGGGATGGACCTGTGAAAAAGGGGCGGAGAGAACCGGAATGGAAATCCGTGGATTGTGCGACGGCCGGGCGGCGGATTTCAGCGCCGACCGTAGGTGTCTTCGTAGCGGACGATGTCGTCCTCGCCCAGGTAGGAGCCCGACTGCACCTCGATGATCTCCAGCGGCACCTTGCCCGGGTTGGCCAGGCGGTGCACCTGCCCCAGCGGGATGTAGGTGGACTGGTTCTCGGTGAGGATCATCACCTTGTCGCCGTTGGTGATCTCGGCGGTGCCGGTGACGACGATCCAGTGCTCGGCGCGGTGGTGGTGCATCTGCAGGCTCAGGGACGCGCCCGGCTTGACCATGATGCGCTTGACCTGGTGACGCGGACCGGCATCGATCGAGTCGTACCAGCCCCAGGGCCGGTGCACCTTGCGGTGCAGCGTGTGCTCGGTGCGCCCGCGCTTGTCCAGCTGCGCGACGATCTGCTTGACCTCCTGGCTGCGGCTGCGGTCGGCCACCATCACCGCATCGGCCGTCTCCACCACCACCAGGTTCTCGACGCCCACCACGCTCACCAGCCGGCCGCTCGAGTGCACCAGCGTGTCGCGGCTGTCCTGGGCGATCACGTCGCCGATGCAGGCGTTGCCCTGCGCGTCCTTGCCCGCGACCTGCCAGACCGCCTCCCAGGCGCCCAGATCGTTCCAGCCCGCGCTCAGCGGCACCATGCGCAGATCGAAGGCGCTGCCCGGGCAGCGCTCCATCACCGCATAGTCCACCGACTCCGAGGGCACGGCCGCGAAGGCGACCGAATCAGGACGAACGAACTTCGCGTCGCACTGGCGCCCGGCCCACGCCGTCTGCACCGCCGCGGCGATGTCCGGCCGGAAGCTCTGCAGCGCCTTCATCCAGACCGAGGCGCGCAGCACGAACATGCCGCTGTTCCAGAAGTAGCCGCCCTCGGCCAGGTAGCGCTCGGCGGTGGCCCGGTCCGGCTTCTCGACGAACTGCGCCACGCGGGCCGCCCCGTCGTCCGGGGTGGTGCGGATGTAGCCATAGCCTGTTTCGGGCGCATCGGGCGTGATGCCCAGGATCACCACCCGATCCTGCGCGGCCAGGCGCACGGCCTGGCGCAGGGCCGCCGCGTAGGCCGCCTCGTCCGTCACCGTCTGGTCGGCGGGCGTGACCACCAGCACCGGATCGTGTCCGCCCTCGAGCGCCTGCAGCGCCGCCAGCGTGAGCGCCGGCGCGGTGTTGCGCCCGACCGGCTCGAGCAGCACCGCTGCGGGGTCCAGGCGCAGCTCGCGCAGCTGGTCGAGCACCAGGAAGCGGTGCTCCTCGTTGCCGACCACCAGCGGCGCGGCCAGCGCGAGACCGGCCTGCGCCAGCCCCGCCAGGCGCAGCGAGGCCTCCTGGAACAGGCTGCGGTTGCTGCCTCCCAGCACCAGGAACTGCTTGGGATAGCCGGCCCGCGACAGCGGCCACAGCCGCGTGCCGCTGCCTCCGGCCATGATCACCGGCTGGACCGCGATGGCGTCGGCACAAAGAGTCGAAGTCATGGAAGAGATTTCAAGGGTCAGAAGTGCGGATTCTGCGGGATTGTGCGCGCGGCTCCATGACGCCCCGGGCCGGGACGTCGCGCCTGCCGCACGCCCCAGGCGTGGGCAATTCACGTCGACCGCATCTGCACGCCCCTCAACCGCAGGATAATCGCGAGGTGATGACGCACCAACCCGAAGACGCCGTGACCGCCCCGCCCCCCGAGGCCGTCGCCGCCCCCGCCCGTTTCGACACCCTGCCGCTGGACGCCAAGCTGCTGCGGGCCATCGTCGATGCGGGCTACGAGACGATGACCCCGATCCAGGCCAAGGCGATCCCGATCGTGCTGGAGAACCGCGACGTGATGGGCGCGGCGCAGACCGGCACCGGCAAGACGGCCGCCTTCTCGCTGCCGCTGCTGCAGAAGATGATGCGCCACGAGAACGCCAGCGCCTCGCCCGCACGCCACCCGGTGCGCGCGCTGGTGCTGGCCCCCACCCGCGAGCTGGCCGACCAGGTCGCGGTCAACGTCAAGACCTACGCCAGGCACAGCCAGCTGCGCGTGGCCTGCGTCTTCGGCGGCGTCGACATGAACCCGCAGACGGCCGAGCTCAAGCGCGGCGTCGAGGTGCTGATCGCCACGCCGGGCCGGCTGCTCGACCACATCCAGCTGAAGAACTGCAACCTCGGCCAGGTCGAGTACGTCGTGCTCGACGAGGCCGACCGCATGCTCGACATCGGCTTCCTGCCCGACCTGCAGCGCATCCTGAGCTATCTGCCCAAGAGCCGCCAGACGCTGCTGTTCTCGGCCACCTTCTCGCCCGAGATCAAGAAGCTGGCGCAGAGCTACCTGCAGGACCCGATCCTGGTCGAGGTGGCCCGCCCGAACGCCACCGCCTCGACGGTGGAGCAGCGCTTCTACGAGGTCGCCGACGAGGACAAGCGCCGCACCGTCGTGCAGATCCTGCGCCAGCGCGAGATCCGCCAGGCCATCGTGTTCGTCAACTCCAAGCTGGGCGCGGCCCGGCTGGCGCGCTCCTTCGAGCGCGACGGCCTGCGCACCGCGGCGCTGCACGGCGACAAGTCGCAGGACGAGCGGCTGAAGTCGCTGGCCGCCTTCAAGGCCGGCGAGGTCGACCTGCTGGTGGCCACCGACGTCGCCGCGCGCGGCATCGACATCGCCGACCTGCCTGCGGTCTTCAACTTCGACGTGCCCTTCAACGCCGAGGACTATGTCCACCGCATCGGCCGCACCGGCCGCGCCGGCGCCTCGGGCATCGCGATCACGCTGGCCACCCGCGACGACGCGCGCCTGGTGGGCGACATCGAGAAGCTGATCAAGCGCAAGATCGATCTCGAGCCCTTCGTCATCGAGGACGACCGGCCGCGCCGTCGCCACCGCGATGACGACGAGGAGCGCGCACCGCGCCGCACCCCCCGCAGCGAGTTCGCCGAGGACGGCAGCCGCCCGGCCTTCGTGCCGTCGGCGCCGCCCGTGCGTGCGCCCCGCCAGGCGCCGAAGGATCCCTTCTTCGACCAGCCCTACGAGGCCGATCCGAACGCCTCGCCGGTGTGGGAGAAGCAGGCGGCCGCGCCAGTCGCCCCGGGTTCGCGCAGCTCGATCTCGCGCTTCATCAAGCCCAAGCGCAAGGTCGCCGCGCTGCTCGGCGGCAAGGTGCCGACCTGAAGACCTGAGGCCGCCGGTGTGGCGGCCCAGGCCACGGCGCCCGCTCAGGCCAGGAAGGCGAACACCGCCGGCACGTCGCCGGGCAGCTCCGGCGGCGACGCGCGCCACTGCGCGACCCGCAGCGTGCGGGTCGACCCGCCCTCCAGCGTCAGCCCGCAGCTGATGCTCAGCCAGGTCTGCGGGCTGAGCGCGGCCAGCAGCGCCTGCGCCATCGCGGCATTGCGGTAGGGCGTCTCGATCAGCAGCTGCGTCTGCTGCCAGCGCTTGGAGTGCGCCTCCAGGTCGCGCAGGCGCCGGGTGCGCTCGGCCGCATCGGTCGGCAGGTAGCCGACGAAGGCGAAGCTCTGGCCGTTGAGGCCGCTGGCGGCCACCGCCAGGATCAGCGAGCTCGGCCCCGACAGCGGCATCACCGTGAGCCCCTGCGCATGCGCCACCCGCACCAGCTCGGCGCCGGGATCGGCCACCGCCGGCAGACCGGCCTCCGACACCAGACCGACATCGTGTCCGGCCAGCGCCGGCGCCAGCAGCCCGGCCCAGTCGGGCGCCGGGGCCTTCGGGTCAGCTCGGCCCTTGGGCGGGCGGGGCAGTTCGCGGATCGAGAGCGCCTGCAGCGGCTGCGCCAGCGGCACCACCGCATCGACCCGCTTGAGCAGCGCCCGCGCGCTGCGCGCGTTCTCCGCCACCCAGTGCGACAGGCCTGCGGCGACGCGGATCGCGCCCAGCGGCAGCACCTGCTGCAGGTCGGGCACCGGCTGGCCCTCGCGCAGCGTGCCCAGGTCCAGCGTGTTGGGCACCAGCCAGAGACGGCCCTTCGGCCCGTTCTTCGTCGTCGTGCTCATGCGCCACCTCCATGACCGGCCAGCACCGCCAGCGCATCGAGCCCGGCCGCACGCAGCAGCGCGGAGGTCACGATCAGCGGCAGCCCGACCAGCGCGGTCGGATCATCCGACTCGATCGCGTCGAGCAGCGCGATGCCCAGCGTCTCGCACTTGGCGCTGCCGGCGCAGTCGTAGGGCTGCTCCAGCCGCAGGTAGGTCTCGATCTCGACCTCGCTGAGCGAACGCACCCGCACCGTGACCGGCACGCGGCGCACCGCCTCGAAGCCGGTGTCGTGGCGCAGCACCGCCACCGCGGTGTGGAAGACCACGCTGCGGCCGCGCATCGCGCGCAGCTGCCCGACCGCCGCCTCATGGTGGCCGGGCTTGCCGATCGGCTGGCCGTCGAGCTCGGCGACCTGGTCGGAGCCGATGACGACGGCCTGCGGATGGAGGGCGGCGACCGCACGCGCCTTGGCCAGCGCGAGCCGCTCGCTCAGGGCGGCGGGCGTCTCGCCGGCCTGCGGCGTCTCGTCGACTTCGGGCGAGCGGACCTCGAAGGGCAGGCGCAGCCGGGTCAGCAGCTCGCGCCGGTAGCGCGAGGTCGACGCCAGCACCAGCGCAGGCGTCGCCATGCGGGGGGGATGGAAAGCGGTATCGGACATGGCCTGGATTGTCGCGTGCGCCCTCGTACACTGCGCCCATGAAAGCACGTGAATTCAAGCCCCGCCGCCTCGACGTGCGGGCCTTCATCGAATCCGGCGAGCCGCTCGGCGGCGATGAGCCGCTGACCGGCTTCGAGCGCCTGGTCGAGAGCCAGCACGCGGACATCGATGCCGCGACGCGCCCGCCGGTGCGCTGGCAGGC
>JAUPTP010000207.1 GCA_030918015.1 Pseudomonadota bacterium | reverse complement strand
CTGGCCAGCAGCAAGGCGCCGGCCAGCATCCAGCTGTGAAAGCGCCGCAGCGACAGCGTCACGGCGAACCAGGTCGCGAAGGGCATCACGGCCAGCTCACCCGCGGTGTAGGCGGTGCCCAGCCAGGAGGCGTCGTCCAGCCCCAGGCCCAGGGCGCCGCGGGTGTCCGGCAGGGCCAGCGCCGGCACGCGGGCGTTCAAGCCCGCCACCATGGCGGCCAGGAGCACCCCCAGCATGCCCACCGCCAGACGGGGACCGAACACCGGCCCGGACGGCGCAGCACCGGAGGGGGGGACGGCCGCGCTCACGGCCGGACCTCGGCCACGGTCTGCAGCGTCACGGACTCGCCGACGCGGCCCCCCAGCGCCCGGTACAAGGACACGACGGCCAGGCCTGCGGCGGTGGTGGTGTCCGTCAGGGCCGACTGGGCATTGAGCAGGCTGCGCTGCGCCACCAGCACGGTGGTGAATTCGGCGTTTCCTGCCTTCCAGGCATGGCGGGCGCTGTCGAGCGCCTGGCTGCTGTGAGCCACGGCGTCCTGCTGCCGGGCGCGCTTGGCGTGCTCGTGGCTGCAGCCATCGAGGGCTGTGGCCACCTCATGCCAGGCGCGCAGCACCGCGGCTCGCCAGGCCAGCGCGGCCGCGCGTTGCCGCGCCTCGGTCAGGGCCAGCGTGCGCTGGAGCCGGCCGCCGTCGAAGATCGGCAGATGCACCACCGGGCCCACGCTGAACTGGCGCATGTCCCAGTTGCCCAGCTCGCTGCTGCGGGAGGTGCTGAGGCTCCAGCCAGCGCTCAGGCTCACCCGGGGATAGAAGTCGGCCCAGGCCGCGCCCTGGTCGGCGGTGGCCGCACGCAGCTGGGCCTCGGCCTGCAGGATGTCGGGGCGCTGGCGCACCAGGTCACCGGGCACCCCGACGGGCAGCGTCGGCGGCATCGGCGGGGCACCGGTGCGGGTCAGCAACCGCTCGTCCAGCGCATGGGGGGGCTGGCCCAGCAGCAGCGCCAGGGCGTTCATCAGCACATCGCGCTGCTGGCCCAGCTGGACGGCGCGGGCTTCCACCGTGGCCTGTTCGGCCCGGGCCGCGGCCGAGTCGAAGCGCGTGGCCACGCCATGGCGTTCGCGGCTCTCGGTCAGGCGCAGCAGTTCGGCGGCGATCTGGCGGTGCTCGTCCACCAGGGCTTGCTGGGCCTGCACGCCGCGCAGCAGCAGGTACTGGCGCGCCACCTCGGCGGCCAGGGTGACCCGCGCCGCGCCGGCCGCCCAGTGCGTGGCCTCGAGCTGGGCTCGGGCCGATGCGGTCTGCTGCCGGTGGTGTCCCCACAGGTCCAGCTCCCAGCTGGCCTGGCCGCCCCACTGGTACTGGTCATAGGGCCGGGTCGGCACGCCCAGCCTGGCCAGTGGCGAGTCCGCGCTGAGCGCCGCACGGGCGTAGCCCGCGCTGGCGTTCACATGCGGCAGGCCGGTGGCCTCGGTCATGCCCAGACGGGCCTGGCTCTCCTCGATGCGCAGCAGGGCCGCCTGCAGATCCAGGTTGCTGTCGAAGGCCTGCATCTGCAGGGCCGACAGCAGCGGATCCTCGAACAGATCCCACCAGCGCGCGGGCACGCCCGTCGGGGTCAGGGTCGGCGCCGCGATGCCCTCCGGGGGCGCCGGCCAGGATGACCGCACTCGGTCGTGACCGCGAGGGCCGCGACGGCAGGGAAAAGCGACTGGGCGGGAAAGTCATGACCGAGGTGCGGCAGGTGTGGCCGGGCTCGACGGCTCAGGCCAGCGCGGGGTAGTCGGTGTAGCCCTGGGCGCCAGGCGCGAAGAAGGTGGCCTTGTCGGGCACATTCAGCGGCGCACCGCGGCGGAAGCGCTCCGGCAGGTCCGGGTTGGCCAGGAAGGCGCTGCCAAAGACCGTGGCATCGGCTTGCCGGCGGGTGATCAGGGCTTCGGCGCGGGTCTGGTCCAGGCCGCCGCCCACCAGATAGGCGCCCTTGAAGCGCGGGCGCAGCAGGGCGTGGTAGTCCACCGGGGTGCCGAACAGCGCCACCTGCAGGTAGGCCAGGTTCAGCGGCGCGATCTGCTCGACCAGGTGCACATAGGTCTCTTGCGGCGCGGCATCGCTGATGTCGTTGTAGCCCATCTCCGGCGCGATCTTCATGCCCACGCGGCCGGCGCCGGCCTCGGCCACCATGGCGGCCAGCACCTCCAGCACGAAGCGCGCGCGGTTGGCCACCGAGCCGCCATAGGCATCGGTGCGCTGGTTGCTGCCCGAGGACAGGAACTGCTCGGGCAGGTAGCCCGACGCGGCATGCAGCTCCACGCCGTCGAAGCCGGCGGCCAGCGCGCGGCGGGTGGCGGCGCGGTAGTCGGCCACCACCTGGGCGATCTCGTCGGTGCTCAGCGCATGCGGCGTGACCATGTCCTGCAGGCCCTGGTCGGTCCAGGTCTGGCCCTTGGGCTGGATGGCCGACGGCGCCACCGGCAGCGCGCCGGCCGGCAGCAGCGACGGGTGCGAGATGCGCCCGGCATGCATCAGCTGCATGACGATGCGGCCGCCCTGGGCATGCACCGCATCGGTCACCCGCCGCCAGCCGGCCACCTGCGCCTCGGTCTCGATGCCGGGCGTGCGCACATAGCCCTTGCCCATGGCGGTGGGGAACACGCCCTCGCTGATGATCAGGCCGGCGCTGGCGCGCTGGGCGTAGTACAGCGCGGTCAACTCACCCGGCACGCCGGCGTCGTCGGCGCGCGAGCGCGTCATCGGCGCCATGACCAGACGATTGGGCAGGGTGAGGGCACCGACGGTGACGGGGGTGAACAGGGGGCTGACGCTCATGAAGGGCTCCGAACAGGGGGCGTGATGACGATGGACGCCATCTTCTCGAAGTCCGCCTCTGAGATAAATCCGTTCCAATGGAAATCATTGGTCCATGATTGCAGCAATTGGCGGTCCGCCGGCCGCGATCAGCCCATGGCCTGGTCCAGCCGCTCACGCAGGAACTCGATGAAGCGCTGGGTCTTGGCCGGCAGCAAGCGGGTTTCGGTCATCGCGTAGACCGGGGTGGGCGGACCTTGCCAATCGGGCAGCACGCGCTGCAGGCGGCCGGCGGCCAGGTCCTCGGCCACCACGATATCGGGCAAGAGCGCGATGCCCAGATCCAGTGTGGCCAGGCGCCGCAACAGCCCCACGCTGTTGAGCTGGAAGCGCCCGCCGATGTCGATCTCGACGGCCTGATCGGTGCCGGGGCGCGACAGCTTCCACACGGTGCGCGCCGCCGTCTTCAGGCTCAGGCCGTCGTGCGTGCCCAGGTCGGCGGGCTGGCCGGGCTCGCCCACCCGGAGCAGATAGGCTGGCGAGGCATAGAGATGCGTGCCCAGTGTCGCCAGCAGCCGCGCCACCAGGGTGGAGTCTTCCGACGCCCCCATGCGAATGGCCACATCGAAGGGCTCGCTGACCAGATCCACCCGCCGAGGCGTCAGATCGAACTCGAAGCGGATGCCGGGGTGCCGGCGGGCGAACTCGGCGATCAGCGGCGCCAGCGTGCTGTTGGCGAAGTCCACCGGCAGCGAGGCGCGCAGCACCCCGCTGGGCTGGGCCAGCAGCTCGCCGAGCTGCTCATGCGCCAGACGCGCCTCCTCGACGATGCGCTTGCAGCGCTCGTAGTAGATCTGGCCCGCCTCGGTGAGCTCCAGCCGGCGGGTGGTGCGGTGCATCAGGCGCAGGCCGATGGCTTTCTCCAGCGCGCTGACGCGTCGCGACAGGGTGGAGTTGGGGATGCCCATCGCCTCGGCCGCGCGGCGAAAGCTCATGGCGCGCGCCACTTCCACGAACAGCGCCATGTCGTTCAGAAGGTCCATGCAGATTGCTCCATTTTTGGATCGGTTACTTCCATTCTGACCTATTTATCCCATCAAGTATTCATCAGAAGATCTCGCCATCGACAACGCAGCCCCTGCGACCAACCAACGACCGGAGACCGCGCCATGCCTTCTTTCGCACGCCAGCAACGCATGAACCACGGCAGCCAGTTCCATGCCCATGGACTGCATGCCGCCGAGCTGACCAACCCCTTCCTGGGCATCGACCACGCCTGGATGAGCGGCCCCACCTTCCCGCCGCACCCGCATGCCGGCTTCTCGGCGGTGTCCTACCTGTTCCTCGATTCGCAGACCTGGATCGAGAACCGCGACTCGCTGGGCGGGCGGCAGAAGATCCTCCCGGGCGGGCTGCACTGGACGGCCGCCGGCCGCGGCGTGGTGCACGAAGAGAACCCGGCCGAGCCGGGTCAGACGGTGCACATGCTGCAGATCTTCGTGAACCTGCCGCGGCACAAGCAGGGCGACGCGCCCTTCGCGCTGGCCCTGGCGCCGCAGGACGTGCCGGTGGTCACCCTGCCGGGCGCCAAGGTGCGCGTGCCGCTGGGCGAGTTTGCCGGCCAGCGCTCGCCGCTGCGCCCGCCCACCGAGGTGCAGCTGCTTGACATCTCGCTCGACGAGGGCGCCGAGCTGAGCGTGCCGGTGGCCGCCGGTCTGACCCACTTCGTGCTGCCGATCTTCGGCCAGCTGGAGATCGACGGCCACCGGCTCGACAGCGACGGCGCACCGGTGCCGGTGCAGACGGCGCAGGACAGTGCCTGCAGCACGCGGCTGAAAGCCCTGGGCGGCCCGGCCAAGGCGGTGTTCTTCGCCGGTCAGCCGCTGGATCAGCCGGTGTTCTGGCAGGGCCCGTTCGCGATGGCCTCGGCCGGGGCGCTGCAGCAGGCCCTCAGCGCCTACCGGCGTGGCGAGTTCGGACAGATCTGATTTCGCGATGGGGCCGGCGTTCAGGCCCCGATTCCACCCCGACGTTCACGTCACCCCTCACTGCACTGGAGAAATCAACATGGCTTTCAACAAGTTCAATGCCGCCGACACCGCCATCCTGCTCATCGACCACCAGGTCGGCACCATGGGCTGGGTCAAGTCGATCTCCTTCGACGAGATGAAGCGCAACGCCGTGATGCTGGCCGAGACCGCCCGCATCCTGAAGATCCCCACCGTGCTGACCTCGAGCATGGAGGAATACACCCAGGGCCCGCTGCTGAGCGAGCTGCAGAAGTCGCTGCCCCAGGCCTTCGAGCAACGCATCAAGCGCATGGGCATCGTCAACGCCATGGACGACGCCAACTTCGCCGCCGCGGTGACCGCCACGGACCGCAGGAAGGTGGTCGTGGCCGGCGTGACCAACGACGTCTGCACGGTCTACCCGGTGCTGACCCTGATCGACCAGGGCTACGACGTGCAGGTGGTGGCCGACGCCGGCGGTTCGCCCACCAAGCT
>JAUPTP010000206.1 GCA_030918015.1 Pseudomonadota bacterium | reverse complement strand
CGCTGCGCAGCGTCAGCGTGCCGATCTCGGTGCTGGCGTCCGAATAGGCCTTCAGCGTGCCGCTGACCGCGTAGGTGTCGCTCTGGCTGGTGGCCGACAGGCCGTCGGCGGCGGTGGCGATGCTGCCGGTCAGCGCGATCGCGTGATGGTGGCTGCCGAGCGTGTTCGAGCCCTTGGCGAAGCCACCGGGCAGGTCGCCGGCCAGCGTGAAGCCGCGGATTGCGCCCTGCGCATCGAGCGTGGGCACGAGCTGGCCGGTGGCGGCCGCGATCTCCGGCTGCAGCACGGTGTTGGCGGTCACGGTGCAGCTGGTGCCGGCGTAGTCGCAGCTGCTGACGCGCTGGCGGGCGCGGCTGACATAGGTGAAGCTGCCATCGGCCTGCGGCTCCAGCGTGAAGCCGTGCACCCACTCGGTGGTCACGATCGCGCTCTGCGTGTAGCTGCGCGAGCTGCGGTAGACCGCACGGCAGCCGACGACCTGCGCGTCGGCCGAGCCGGTGGCGCGGGTGCTCAGGTCGGTGGCGGTGAACAGGCCGCAGGCGCCGGCGACCGGGCCGCCCTGGCCGTCGCCGCCGCGGCTGCGGGTGGTCTGCGTCGAGCGGCCGGCCCGCAGGTCGTTGTAGAGATCGACGCCCATGAGCAGGGTGCCGGCGTCCTTGATCAGCATGTCGACCGGCACCTCGACGCCCTCCATCGCGCTGCGGAAGCGCCAGGCCTGCACATTGGCAGCGCCGCCAGCCAGCGAGGCCCCGCCGCGGCTGAACATCGCGCCCCAGTCGCTGCGGATCTCGGTGAACAGCAGCCTGGCCGCGGCGATCGCGGTGGCGGTGGCATCGGTCGTGCCGGCCGTGCCGCCTGAGGCGGTGGCGGGCGTGCAGCCGCTGTCCTTGCAGCCCAGGTTGGCGACCACGCTGGCGAGCAGGCTGCTCGAGACGCTGCCGCTGAGCCGGGGCGTGGTCAGCACCGTGCCCAGCGCGCTGCTCAGTGCGCCCGAGACGTCGACGGCACCGGTGGCCAGCTTCAGCGACGAGGTGCTGGCCGAGGCCGACAGGGCCTCGACGACGCAGCGGGTGCGCGCGCCGGCATCGGCGTCGCTGCAGCCGAGCTGGCTGCCGGAGACCATCTGCGACACCGCGGCGAGCATGACCGCCATCTTCTTCTCGTCCGCGCTCTCGGCCGAGCCGACCGGGCGCGGAGTGATCGCGATCGGGTCGAAGCCGAGCAGCTGGCTGACGGTCGAGGCGGCCTGCGCGGTGTTGCTGGCGCTGATGCCGCCGCCGGCGCGCTCGGCGGCGGCGACCACCATCTCGCTGAAGGGCGTGATGCTGGCGCTGGTGGTGACCGCTCCGGCCTGCGACGGGGTGATGACCGAGCGCATCGAGAAGCCGGCCGGCAGCGGCTGCGCGGTGCCGGTGACCTCGTCGAGGTGGGTGGTGCTGCCGTCGGCCCGGGCCGAGACGCGCACCACATAGGGCCGCGAGACGGTGGCCGCGAAGCTCAGGCTGTAGCGGCCGTCGGCGTCGGTGGTGGTCGCGGCCAGCGTGGTCGCCAGGTCGACCGAGCCATCGGCCGCCACCGGATGGATCCTCACGTCGGCGTTGGCCATCAGCCCCTTGGAGGCGACGCCCGACAGGGCCACCGCGCTGGTCGTCGCGCTGGTGTCGCCTGCGCTGTCGCCGCCGCCACAGGCGGCCAGCACCGCCGCGGCGATCAGCGTGCTGCCCAGCGACAGCGCCCGCCAGGCCAGGCGGTTCGAGGGGCGTGGGATCGGGAAATCGTTCATGTCGTTCTCTCCGTGACAGGGTCCTGGCGCAGTCCGGGGGGTCCCGTTGCGCGGCCGGGGAACCATATCGGGGGATCCCGGCGCGTCATGCGCCGAATTGATCGGGCTCTCCGGGTGATTTCTGCGCGGGTCACGCCGGAATCGGCATTGCCGCGTCAAGGCGTGGCGCAGGGGTGTCGACATCGGCAGAGCTGTTTCACAAGGAGAGGCTGATGACACCGAGGATGATCGTGATGCCTGGCGAGCGCCTGCGGTTGCCCGCATGGCTGCCGGTGCTGCTCGTGCTGTGCCTGCTGCTGGGGTTGCGGCCGGCGCAGGCGCTGATGCCGCCGGACGCCGCCGAGATCGAGCGGCTGCGCGCCAGCGGCGAGCTCGCTGGCCAGAGCGAGGCGGCGCGCGCCACCGGCAACCACCGGCTCGATCCGGCCACCATTCCGTCGCTGACCCATCGCCTGGGGCAGGCGGCCGGGGGGGTGGGGGCCGATGCGCCGCCGCCGGCCTGGCGCGGCGGCCTGCCCGCCACCGGCTCGCCCCGGGTGCTGGTGCTGCTGATCGACTTCGCCGACCAGCCCCATGTCGCGGCCAACACGCCCGAGCTGATCGCCGAGCGCATGTTCGGCCCCGGCGGCGAGCAGGTCGCGGGCTATCCCTACGAGAGCCTGCGCGGCTATTACCTGCGCTCGTCCTACGGCAAGCTCGATATCCGTGGCCATGTCACGCCTTGGTACCGGGCCCGCTACAACCGTGCCCATTACCAGTCGATGGCCGGCGGCGCGGGCATGCGGGCGCTGGTCGACGAGGCGCTGGAGGCGCTGAAGGCGACCGGGCATGGTCTGGCGCAGTACGACAACGACGGCGACGGCAACATCGACACGCTGTTCGTCAAGTGGGCCGGCCCGGCGGGCAGCTGGGCCTCGTTCTGGTGGGCCCAGCAGACCTGGTACGGCAGCAGCCGCCAGTGGGACGGCAAGGGGCTGCGCAAGATCGTCTGGTCCTGGGCCGGCGGCAACTACAACCGTGACCCGCTCTACGAGCCGCGTGTCGACATCCACGAGACCGGCCATGCACTCGGGCTGCCCGACTACTACGACTACAACGATGCGGTCGGCCCCAGGGGCGGGGCAGGCTGGGACATGATGCACAACAACAGCGGCGACCACAGCGCGTTCTCGAAGTTCGTGCTGGGCTGGATCACGCCGAAGGTGGTGACCTCCGGGTCGCAGGCGATCACGCTGAAACCCTCGGGCAGCGCCCCCGACGCGGTGATCTTCATGCCGGGCGCGGCCTCCGGCCAGGCGTTCTCGGAGTATTTCCTGGCCCACTACCGCCGGCTGGGCGCGGGCAACGACGCCGGCTACATGGGCACCGGCATTTCGCTGTGGCATGTGGACGCGCGGCTCGACAGCTCGGGCTGGAATTACCTGAACGACAACTCGACCTCCGCCCAGAAGCTGCTGGCGCCGGTCGAGGCGGACGGGCTCGAGCAGATCGCCCAGGGCGGCGCCGCCTCGGCCGCGGACCTCTACACCGCCGCGACGCAGTTCGGCCCCGCGACCCGGCCCGCTTCGGTGCGCAACGACGGCCGCAGCACCGGCGCGGCCATGACCGGCATCGGCGTGGCCGGGGCCACGATCGCGGCGACCTTCTCGGTGCAGGCCAAGGTGGCGATCACCCTGGCGCGGTCGGGCTCCGGCGCCGGCAGCGTCAGCGCGCCGGCTGTCGGGCTGAACTGCGGCAGCGCCTGCTCGGCCTCGGTGGAGGTCGGCAGCCGCGTCACGCTGGTGGCCCAGGCGGCGGCCGGCTCGCGCTTCGTCGGGTGGAGCGGGGCTTGCAGCGGCACCGCATCGTCCTGCGTGATCACGCCCCAGGAGGCCACCCGCGTCGGGGCGGTCTTCGATCTGCCCCAGTACGGGCTGGAGGTGGTGCGCACCGGCACCGGCCAGGGCACGGTCAAGGCCACGGCCGCGGGTGGCATCGACTGCGGCCGCACCTGCGCCGCGCGCTACACCGCCGGCACGAAGGTGACGCTCTCGGCCGTGGCCGATGCGAAGTCGGTCTTTGCCGGCTGGGCGGGGGCGTGCAGCGGCACGGGCCTGACCTGCACCGTCACGATGAGCGAGGCCCGCGGCGTGCGGGCCCAGTTCGCGCCCCGCCCCTACCTGGTGACGGTGAAGCAGGCCGGCTCGCCCGGCAACCTGGCCGGATTGCCGGCGGGCGTGTCCTGCCGCACAGGCTGCAGCGTCTCCCTGCCGGCCGGCAGCACGCTGACGCTCAAGGCCGTGCCGGTGCGCGGCCAGCGTTTCGCGGGCTGGGGCGGTGCCTGTCTGGGGCAGGGCGCCTGCACCATCGCCGTCGATGCGGCCAAGTCGGTGACCGCGGTCTTCGTCGGGCCCTGATCAGAACTCGCCCAGCAGCCGGCTGCTGGCGAAGGCGAAATATTCGCGCAGCCAGGCGTTCCAGCGCACCGAGGCGGGCGTGGGCGCGCCGGCGCCGGCCACCGCGCGGTAGCCCGCCTGGCGGGCGATGCGCAGGCTGCGCGGCACATGGAAGTCGCTGGTCACGACCAGGATGCGGGCGTGATCCGGGTCGAGGCCGGCCTGCGCGAGCAGCGGGCGGCTGAAGACCAGGTTCTCGTGCGTGCTGGTGCTGGCGTCCTCCAGGATCAGCCGCGGCGCGGGCAGGCCCTGCGCGATCAGGTGGCGGCTCATCACCTCGGCCTCGGTGCAGCCGAAGCCCCGGTCCACGCCGCCGCTGACCACCACCCGCGCCTGCGGGTGGGCCTGCGCCAGCGCCAGACCCAGCGCCAGCCGGTGCCGCAGCGTGGGCGAGGGCTGGCAGCGCGTCGTGCCGGAGCCCAGGATCAGGATCGCGTCGGGGGCAGCCTGCCCAGGCGGGGCGTGCCCGGCCTGGGCGATCTGCACGAAGAACAGGCCCAGGCTGATCAGCCACAGCCCGAAGCCGGCGCACACGGCCCGCCAGGCGGGGCGGCGCCAGCTTGCCCCCGACAGCCAGCGCCGCCACTGCGGACCGAATCCCCCCAGGCCCATCAGCGCCAGGCCGACGGGCAGGGGCAGCACCACGCCCAGATGGCCCATGCCGCTGGCGATCAGCACCAGCGCATCGGCGCAGAGCAGGGCGCCGACCAGCAGAGACAGGCGAGCGCGCCAGGAGCGAGGAAAAGCGGGCATGACGACACGGACGGCGGGGGGACGGGCAGTCACGATAGCGCCGTCGACAGCGCGTGATACCCTGGATGGATTCACCACAGAAAGGCGCCTCATGGCCACCAAGCCGAACTACTCTTTCGAGAAGCGCCAGCGCGAGCTGGAAAAGAAGAAGAAGAAGGAAGAGAAGGCCCACAAGAAGGCCCAGGCCTCGCATGGCGCGCCTCGCTCGACCGAGCACGCGCGCGAGGCCGGCGAGACCGCGCAGGAGGGCGGCTCCGTCCTCTGACGGAGCGGGCCGCCGCCGCGATCCGCGGCGCGGGAGCCCGCCCGACCTGGGCCGCCCCCCGCGCGTGGTCCGGAATGGG
>JAUPTP010000205.1 GCA_030918015.1 Pseudomonadota bacterium | reverse complement strand
CCCCGTCCGGCGTGGCCTCGGCAGCCCGCACGCCCTCCGCCCCGATGTCTGCATCGGCGCCCGCGTCGGCGTCGGCGGCGCCCAAGCCGGGCGTGTCTGCCCCGGCCCCGGCCTCGGCGCCGGTCGTGGTGGCGACCGCCCCCGAGCGTGTCGTCTCGGTCGCGGAGCCTGAGCCGCAACGCGCACCTGCCTCGGCCAGCGTCACGCCGCTGCGGCCGGCCGCCGATGCGGCGACCGAAGAGCCGGCTTCATCCGGCCTGGGCTGGTTGCCCTGGGCACTGGTGGGGGGTCTGGTGGTGGTGGGCGGGGGCGTCGCGCTGTGGCGTCGACAGGCCTCGACAGGTGGCGGGGTCGCCGAAGCGCCTTCGCGCGCCATGGAGGCCGCAGCACCGGCGCCCCGCAATTTCGATGTCTCGACGGCGGCCGTCGACATGGCCCGCACGCTCGAGGCCTCGCCGCTGGTGACCGAGCTGGTCCGTGCGGTCGAGACGGATCGTCCGGCACCCGAGAATGATGAGCCGGTGGCGGTCGTTTCGGGCAATGCGGACGATCCGGATGTCCGCGGGGCCTTGCGGGTCGAGATGGCGCGAACCTGTCTCGAGATCGGCCGGGAGGCCGATGCCCGTGCGCTGCTCGAGGCGGTGCTGCGCGAGGATGCGGCGCGCCATCAGGCGGCCGCCTCCGAGATCCTGGCCCGCATGGGCTGAGCCTGGTCGCCAGGCGCTCCTCGGATCCGCGATCAGATCAGCCGACGAGGGGAGAACTGCCGCGCCTGCGGACCCTGCTCGGCCGCCTTGACGGCCCGGGTCAGCACCTGGTCGGCATCCACCGGACCGAGCGCCTCGCACAGCGCCATGTACAGCAGGTGCACCACCTGCGAGAGCTCGTTCACCGCCAGGTCCAGCACCCAGTGCGTCTGCAGCGGGCGGTTCCACAGCTCCCTCAGGGTCCGCTGGAGCGACGCCGTCATCCGCTGCCCGGGGATCAGGTCGAGCGCGCTGTCGCACAGGTCCCGCATCGAGGCGGGATGGAAGCGCTGCACCTCGGCCAGGGCCTGGCGGATCAGATCGGCGCACACCGCCTGCTCGGGCGGCAGGGGGCTGGTCTCGACCGGGCTGGCCGCCGCAGCCGGCGCCGCGGCGACCGAGGCCGCGGCCTGCAGGGCGGTGGCCACCGGATGGATCGACACGGGCGGCGGGGGCGCCGCCGGAGCTGGCCGGGGTGCCGGGGCCGGCGCCGGTGGGGTGGCCACAGCGGCGACCGCCTCGGCCTGCATCATCGGCCAGGGGTCCATCGGCAGCTGGTCCTCGGGCAGGCGCAGCGCCTTGTAGAAGGCCTCGTAGAGCTTCTTGCGGCTGGCGGGATCGATGGCGTGGCGCGCGGCCACCTGATCGATGTAGCGGATGATGTCGGCGACGCCGTCGCCGCGCATGGACTCGTGCTGCAGATGCAGGGCGGACAGCAGCTCCTCCTCGTCGAGGAGCGGCGAGAGAACCGCGCAGGCGGCGCGGCGGCGCAGGGACTGGTCTTCGTTGGCCATCGGGGAAAGAGAAACTCAGGATTCCTTGTGCAGCTGCCCCGGCGACTCCTGGAATTCCGGGTAGCCGATCTCGTGGTGCTCGGTGGCGTCCAGGCCACGCTGCTCGTTGAGGGTCGGCGCACGCAGGCCGCCCATGACGCGGTCGACCAGCTTGAACAGCAGCCAGGCGACAGGGAAAGCCCAGGCGAAGGCCGCGACCGCGCCCAGCAGCTGAACCAGCACGCGCGGGCCGTTGAACAGGTCGCCCTGGTAGAACAGGCCCGCGGCCAGCAGGCCCCAGACGCCGCCGATGCCGTGCACCGCGATCGCGTCGACCGTGTCGTCGATGCGGCGCTGGCGCAGGGCTTCCGCGCCCCAGGTGCAGGCTGCGCCGGCGATCAGGCCGGTCAGGATCGCGAAGCCCGGGCTCATCGTCGCGGCGCCGGCCGTCAGCGACACCAGGCCGCACAGGCTGCCGTTGACCGAGGCGCTCATCAGCACCGGCCGGCCGGTCAGGCGCATGAAGGCCAGCGCGCCCAGGCCGCCCGCGCAGCCGCCCAGGTAGGTCGACAGCAGCACGGTGCCGAGCAGGCCGCTCTCCAGGCTGCCGATCGAGCCGCCGTTGAAGCCGAACCAGCCCATCCACAGGATGAAGCCGCCCAGCGCCACCATCGGCAGGTTGTGGCCTGGAATGTCGCGCACCTCGCCGTTGCGGCCGAAGCGGCCCAGGCGCGGGCCCAGCACCAGCACGCCCGCCAGCGCACACCACGCGCCGATCGAGTGCACTGCGCCGTCGCCGGCCAGGTCGATGAAGCCCATCGTCTTCAGCCAGCCCGACGGGTTCCAGGCCCAGTGGGCGTAGACCGGGTAGATCAGCAGCGACATCAGCAGCGCGAAGGCCAGGTAGCCGCCGTAGCGCATGCGCTCGGCCACCGCGCCGGAGACGATGCTGACCGCGGTGGTCGCGAACATCA
Source organism: Pseudomonadota bacterium (assembly GCA_030918015.1). Taxonomy (GTDB): domain Bacteria; phylum Pseudomonadota; class Gammaproteobacteria; order Burkholderiales; family Burkholderiaceae_C; genus Sphaerotilus. Next base: position 2,822 of record JAUPTP010000205.1, on the reverse strand, counting down.
TCTGGTAGAGCAGCCCCACCGCGTCGAAGGCCTTGAGATTGTCCGGCCCGAACAGGCTGGTGCCGATCACGCCGGTCTGGCTGTTGCCGAAGGCCAGGCCGTAGCCGACGGCCCAGAATCCGATGCCCACCAGGCAGGTGCCGAGGTAGATCTTCATGATCACGTTGATCGAGTTCTTGGCCCGCGACAGGCCACCCTCGACCAGCGCGAAGCCGGCTTGCATGAAGAAGACCAGGGCGGTGCAGATCGCCACCCAGGTCATGTTGATCAGGTCGTTCATCGTGAGGTTCACCCGCAGAGTCTTTGGATAAGGCTGGCGTGCGGTGTCTCGCGACCGATCGGAACATGACGAATCGCAAGAATGGCGCCCAGCATGGCTCATTCTGCGGGGGGACCGTTCGGGGAATGTGTGCATCTCCCCGCAAGAGCGGGGTGGTGCCGGGGCAGGGGAACGGCAATATGCCGGATTCGGTCACACGGAACGTGTGTCCTGTGCGACGTGGCTCCGTGGCTGAGCCTGCCCGGGCGTGGGCCTCAGGCCGGGAAGACGCCGGTCGAGAGATAGCGGTCGCCGCGGTCGCAGACGATGAAGACGATGGTGGCGTTCTCGACCTGCGCCGAGAGCTGCAGCGCCGCCCAGCAGGCCCCGGCCGCGGAGATGCCGGCGAACAGGCCTTCCTCGCGGGCCAGGCGCCGGGCCATGTCCTCGGCGTCGGCCTGGCTCACCAGCATCAGCTCGTCGACCTGCTTCGGATCGTAGATCTTCGGCAGATAGGCCTCGGGCCACTTGCGGATGCCGGGAATGCGCGAGCCCTCCGAGGGCTGGGCGCCGACGATGCGCACCGCGGGGTTGCGCTCCTTCAGGAAGCGCGCGGTGCCGGTGATCGTGCCGGTGGTGCCCATCGCGCTGACGAAATGGGTGACGCGGCCTTCGGTGTCGTTCCAGATCTCCGGGCCGGTGGTCTCGTAGTGGATGCGCGGGTTGTCGAGGTTGGCGAACTGGTCGAGCACCCGGCCCTTGCCGTCGCGCTGCATCTGCTCGGCCAGGTCGCGGGCGTATTCCATGCCGCCGGCCTTCGGCGTCAGGATCAGCTCGGCGCCGAAGGCCTTCATCGTCTGCGCGCGCTCGATCGACAGGTCCTCTGGCATGATCAGCACCAGCCGGTAGCCGCGCACGGCCGCGGCCATCGCCAGCGCGATGCCGGTGTTGCCGCTGGTGGCCTCGATCAGGGTGTCGCCGGGGCGGATGTCGCCGCGCTCCTCGGCGCGGCGGATCATGCTGATGGCCGGGCGGTCCTTGACCGAGCCGGCCGGGTTGTTGCCCTCGAGCTTGGCGAGAATGACATTGCCGCGCCGCGCGGCCTCCTCGCCGGCCAGGCGCTGCAGCCGCACCAGGGGGGTGGCGCCGATGACATCCTCGACGGTCTTGTAGTCAGGCATCTTCTTTCCTTGGAATCCGGAGTCGGGCGATTGTGGCAGCAAGGACCGGCCCGCGCGGGCCGTGCCATAATCGCCGCCGCGCATCCGACGCACTTCACTTTCCTCCTGCCGGAGTGGCGAAATCGGTAGACGCAGTGGATTCAAAATCCACCGCCCTCACAGGCGTGCCGGTTCGAGTCCGGCCTCCGGCACCAGATTCCCCAGCGGATCCACGCAACTCCCGGTCGACATGCCCCAGATCCCGCCCGTCACCAAGGCCCTGATGCTGATCTGCACCGCGCTGTTCTGCGTGCAGCTGCTCTTCGGCTACTGGGTCGAAGTGCTGTTCGCGCTGTGGCCTCTGGGCAGCGATCCCTTCATGCCGTGGCAGCTGATCACCTATGCCTTCCTGCACGGCAGCATGGGCCATCTGTTCTTCAACATGCTGGGCCTGTGGATGTTCGGCTCGGAGCTGGAGTCGATCTGGGGCCGCACCCGCTATCTGCAGTTCCTGGGCGCCAGCGCCCTGGTCGGCGGCCTCATCCAGCTGGTCGTGGTCAGTCTCGGGGTGCCCGGCGGCGGCCCGACGCTGGGGGCGTCCGGCGCGCTGTTCGGCCTGCTGATGGCCTTCGGGATGATGTTCCCCGAGCGCACCATCATGCCGCTGTTCCCGCCGATCCCGATGAAGGCCAAGGTCTTCGTGATGGTCTTCGGTGGCATCGAGCTGCTGTTCGGGCTGGTCGGGGGCGGCGGCGTGGCGCACTTCGCCCACCTCGGCGGCATGCTGGGGGGCTGGCTGATGATGCGCTACTGGCGCGGCCAGCCGCCGTTCCCGCCGCGCAAGCGCCGGCGCTGACCGGCCTCAGGCCAGCAGCCCGGTCGTCACGCTCGGGTGGCGCAGCGCCAGCCGCAGCTCGCGCTTCAGGCGCTGGTTGACCAGCCGGCGCGACTCCGACAGGAAGCTCATCTGCATCGGCGAGAGCCGCTGCATCGCCTCGGCGCGGCTGATGCGCGGCGGCCGTGGCAGCCCGCACAGGTCGGCGGCCAGATCGAAGTAGTCGCCCATCTTCAGCGCGGTGTCGTCGCAGGCGTGGATCACCCGCTGCGGCCGCCCGCGCAGCAGCGCGGCGACGCAGGCGCGCGCCAGGTCGTCGGCATGGATGTGGTTGGTGTGCACATCGTCCTCGGCGCGCAGCACCGGCGTGCCGCGCTGCAGCCGCTCGCGCGGGTGGCCGCCCGGGCGGTCGCCGGCGTAGATGCCGGGAATGCGCAGGATCGTCGCCTTCAGCCGGCTGCTGCGGCCGGCCTGGCGCAGCCGTGCCTCGGCGGCGACACGCCGGCGTGCGCGCGCGCTGGCCGGCGCGACCGGGCGGGTCTCGTCGAAGCGCGCGCCTGCGCAGTCG
>JAUPTP010000204.1 GCA_030918015.1 Pseudomonadota bacterium | reverse complement strand
GCGGTCAGCTCCGCATCGCCAGAGAGCACCGCGCTGACCGCGGCCGGTGGCGCCGGGTAAGGCACGGTGAACAGGTTCATGCGGCCAAGCCGGTTGACCATCTCGCCGGCCAGATGCGGCAGCGAGCCGGTCTGGGGCGCGGCGAAGTTGGCCCGCCCGCCCTTGGCCTGGCTGGCGCGGGCGAACTCGCCCAGCGTGCGCACGCCGCTGGCCGCGGGCGTGACCAGCAGCAGCGGGCTGGTGGCCAGCGTGGCCACCGGCACCAGGTCGCTGTCGAGGCTGAACTGCGGCTGGCGAAACAGCAGCGGGGTGATGGTGGCCATCGCCGCCGGCACGAAGCCCAGCGTGTAGCCGTCGGGCGTGCTGCGCGCCAGCGCCGACATGCCGGGAATGCCACCCGCTCCGGGCCGGTTGTCGACGATCAGCACCCGGCCCCACAGCGCGCCGAGCCGCTCGGCCACCAGCCGCGCCACCACGTCCGGCGCCGAGCCCGGACCGGCGGGCACGATCAGCCGCACCGGGCGGTTGGGATAGTCCGTCTGCGCCCGGGCGGCCGGGCTGCAGATCGCCGCACCCAGCGCCGCGGCCTGCATCAGCATCCTGCGTCTTTGCACCATGTCTGTCTCCTGAGTCGCCCGGTCCGCAGGCCGGGTCATGGGGGTGGCACCTCGGCGGGTGCCTGCGACGCATGTTCTTCCGCTCAGGGATAACCGGGAAGATCGCAGAAAAATCCGGGCGATACATTCCAGGCATCACTGAAGACAAGACGGACGAGACCCCGGATGAAGCTGGCCCAGCTGCGCGACCTGATCGCGATCGTCGACCACGGCAGCCTGAGGGCGGCCGCCCGCCATCTCGGCATGGCCCAGCCGCTGCTGACCCGCAGCGTGCGTGCGCTGGAACAGGAGCTGGGCGCGCCGCTGTTCGAGCGCGGGCCGCGCGGCATGACGCTGACCCCGGCCGGGCTGGCCTTTCACCGCCGGGTGCACCAGATCGTGCGCGACCTGGAGCGCGCCCGCGACGAGCTGCGCCAGGCGCATGGCGACGGCGGCGGCACGGTGGTGGCGGCGCTGTCGATCATGCCCCATGTGGGCATGCTGCCCTCGGCGCTGCCGGCCTTCCGGCGCCGCCATCCGGGCGTGCGGCTGCAGCTGATCGAAGGTCTTTTCCCGGCGCTCGAGGGCGCACTGCGCGAGGGCCGGATCGACTTCTATCTGGGCGCCTCGCCCCAGAAGCCGCCGGGCCCGGGGCTGACGGTGCGCACGCTGTTCCAGAACCAGCGTGCGGTGGTGGCGCGGCGCGGCCATCCGCATCGCCACGCACGCTCGCTGGCCGAGCTGGCGGGGCTGGACTGGGCCACGCCCTCGCTCGACTACCGCGCCGAGGATGATCTGGCGGCGCTGTTCGCTCGTCACGGACTGTCTGCGCCGCGCATCCAGCTGCAGGCCGGCAGTGCGCTGTCGCTGATGGTCGCGCTGGCCAGCACCGACCTGCTGGCCATGCTGCCGCGACAGTGGCGCGACTACTCGCCGGTCGGCGAGGCGCTGCAGGTCATCGAGGTCGCCGAGGAGCTGCCTGCGCCCGACATCGTGCTGGTGCACCGCACCGACCTGCCGCTGACGCCAGCGGCCGAGCATCTGGTGGATCTGATGCTCAGGGCGGCGCCAGTGTCAGCGGCTGGCTGATGAGCTGATCTTCAGCCAGCCGACTGTTCGGTAGTCAGTACGTTAGTCCATGCCCGAACGGATACAGCGTGTCGGCCGGCGCGTAGCCGGGGGCATCTGGATCTTGCGTCGCCACGGCCGACGCCTTATTGGCCAGCGCCCACGGCAGCTTGCCCTGCGGCTTGGCTTTGCCTGTCAGCACATCCATCAAGGCAGTGTCACTCACGCCGTAATTGGCGATGATCGCATCGGCTTGGCGAAGTCCGCTGGCATTGTCGAGAACATAGGGCTGGCGGAAGTAGATGCTGAGCACGACCTTGGCACCGACTGCGTGAGCCTCCGAGAGAGTTGCTTGGATGTCGGGCAGCGAGGGAGAAATACGCCACGACTGCGCCGTGGCCATGCGTGAGAAGTCGAGGAAATCGACCTCCCAGGGGTAAGCGCCACCAAAAGTGAGTCCGTTGTCGATACCTGCAGCATCCTGCGCACCCCAGGTCTGGCCCGTGCGTGGATTGAGGTAGGTCGGGTTGGCGCCGGTGAGAGGATCGCTGCTGCGGTAAGCACTTGAGGAATTGGAGACTTCAACGCGGACCACTGCATAGTCCGTGCCATCAGGTACAGCCGCGCGAGTGTTGCCGTTGGCGGTCGTGCGGTCACCTGTGGTCACCTGGTAGCCACCGTAGGCTGTGCTTCCAATGATGTCGCTGTTGAGGTTGATGGTGTACAGCCGCACTGGATTGGCCGCCGTGGGCGTGCGCATGGGCAACGCGGCATCGTTCTTCAGCAATGTAAGCGAGCGACGCTGGGCATCCAGTGCCTTGGCCAAGAACTCCGGTTTGCCAACAATGCTGTTGGCTGCGGTAGCGTCCACGTAAGGGTTCTCGAACAGACCCAGCGCGAACTGCTCCTTCAGTAGCGACGTCACCGCCTCGTCGAGTCGTGCGGAGGTAACGAGACCGGCATTCAGCACATCGATCACGGTCTGCTTGCTGTTGAAGCCAGATAGCACGTCGGTACCTGCGTTGATCGCGGCCGCGATACGTTCCTGCGTGGTCTTGCTCTCGAGTCCCCAGGCACGCTGCGTGATGATGCCGGTATCGGAGTTGACGTAGCCCTTGAAGCCCAACTGTGTCTTCATCAGATCCGTCACCGCCTGTCGATTGAATGCGAAGCCCACCTCCTGAAAAGTGGTGTTGCCATACGAGAGAGCCTGCGGCACGCTGTAGTAAGGCATGATCGCCGACACGCCAGCATCGATGGCCGCCTTGAACGGCTTGAGGTGATCGCCGAAGCGGCCACCTGAATAACTGGCGTACTTGCCGAAGGTGTAGTGCGCATCAAGGCCACCCGCAGCGGGGCCGCCGCCAGGAAAGTGCTTGATCGTCATCGCCACCTTTGTCGTCGGCGTCACAGGTCCGCCCTGCATGCCACCGACCAAGTTCGTCATGATGCTGGCGTTCAGGTCGGCATCCTCGCTGAAGACCTCGTGTACGCGAAACCAACGCGGCTCAGTGGCCGTATCGGCCATGTAGGCATAGGCACCACGCAACCCGATGGCGGCCCACTCCGCGCCGATGGTCTGACCGAAATCGCGGATGAGATCCATGTCACGGATTGCAGCGAGACCCGGCTCCTTGGGCCACTGCGAAAACGAACCCGCAGGCTCGTTGATTCCTTGACGCGCACTGCGATCGTAGTGGTTGCGCGCGTTGGACTTGAAGATGACAGGAATGCCCAGCCGCGTTGCCTCGGCCATGGATTGGACCGCATTGGTGAACTCGGCAGCAGCTTGCGGGCTGACCAGCGTGGTCGAGTCCAACTGCACCGCGTTGCGGAAGATGAAGCGCGTCATCTTCTCGGTGTTGATAAAGCGCTCGGCGTTAGTGCTGGAGATTGTGCTGGGCGCGACTGGAGCATTGAGTGTGTCGATCAGCAGCATGCCTGCTTTTTCGTCGACCGTCATCCGGGCAACGAGATCCTGCACACGCTGGTCCATACTCAGACGCCAGTCTTCGTAGGGATCCAGGGTGCCGCTGCCGTTGGAATCGCGGAACTGGTAGCCATCAACAGTGAGGATGGCCTTGGTTCGAGCGCTCAGGATGGGTTGGGTCATGCGTGGAGCAGACGAGTCATCTGCAGAGCCTCCGCCTCCGCAGCCAGCGACAGTCAATGTGCCTAGCGCTATGCATGTAGCGGCTAGCTTGGCACGGCTGGGCATCGGTTTGAAATTCATGTTGTCTCCTATGGATCCTGAGGATCCTGATGTACTGTCTGACATGGTGGATTTACGCTGGATCGTCGAGCCCAGCTTCACTTGGAGAGCCAAGAACGGTGCCGGTGAAGGAACTGCGAGCGCTGGATCGACACCCGCCTGCAGCTCTTTCACCGCATTTATGCTGCTGGTGCGTAGAAGATCGTGTGTACACGCTTAAAAGTGGTATTGCGCAAGCAGCATCACAGCGTCCTGGCGGCTGCCGACGACCTGGCCGTCGTTGTTGCCATACTTGTTACGCCAACCCTCGTAGCCAAAGCCGGCCTGCAGCGCACGACTTCCGACGTCGAACATCAGCGTGGCGCGCGCCAGCAATTCTGGCCGCGTCGAGGCGCCGAAGCCGTCACGCCCTTTCGTTCCGGTGAGGTCCAGCAGGCCGCCGAAGGTGATGCCGGGGCCGACCGGAATCGCCCAGGTGCTCGAGGCCGCCCAGGTGCGGTCGAAGTGCACGTGGCGCCCGACGATGCCGTTGTGGTTGCGCTCGTCGTAAAGGTGCAGACCGATATTCCAGAAGCCGGCGCTCACCGGCAGCGCTGCCTCCAGACCCAGGCGCAGCTTACGTACCTGGGGAGCGAAAGGCACGTTCTTGGTATTGAGGTCCAGCCGTGCCGCCAGCGACAGATCCTTGAACGGACCAGCGCCGATCGCCTGGGCACTGATCGCCGGCAGCGACAGGGTACGCTGGACGATGACATAGGCTTCCTGGGCGCCGCCGCCACCGCCGGTAGCGGGGTCGTTACCGTCGGACTTGAGCACGTCGGCCAGCAGCAGGTTGGCACCCAGCCGGTCACCACTGACGTGGGTCAGGTTGAGCACCGTCTTGGCGATCGGCTCGGAGATGTTGGGCTCGGTGAAGCGACGGCCCTGGCGCAGCTGCACACTGGTGTCGCTCCAGTCGGCGGCGTGAGCCGGCAGCAGCGGCAGCATCGTCAGGGCGAGCGCAAGCGCCCGCAGGTCGTGACCACGGTTCATGGCAATGTCTCCTCGTTCTCTCTTGTGGGGGAAAGGCGTCCGGGCTCAGGGCCCGATGGCTGCGGCACAGCGCCGCACGAAATCGGCCAGCGGCGCGCTCACCGTCTCGTCGGCGGTGTTGAAGCTGTGGCCGGCCGAGAAATGGTTGTGCTCGCGCAGCAGCCGCAGCTCCGGCGCGAAGCCGTGGCGCGAGACCAGCCGGGCGAAGAGCTCGCCGGCCTGCACCTGCATCTGCAGCAGGTCGCGCTCGGCGACGCTGATCCACAGCGGCAGCGGCGCGGCGTCGATGTGGTCGACCAGGCTGGCGGCGTCCCAGTCGGCCGGATCGGGGCCGAAATAGGCCTCGTTGCGCGGGTCGGGCGTGTCGATGCCGAACTGCGCCCGCGCCAGGCCCTCCAGCCGCGCGTTGTAGGGGCCCGAGAACAGCGCCGCGCCGGCC
>JAUPTP010000203.1 GCA_030918015.1 Pseudomonadota bacterium | reverse complement strand
CCGTCGTCCAGGATGTGGATGTGCAGCTTGTCGATCGGCCAGTCGATGGCCAGCGCGGCCAGCACCGTCGGCTTGACCACCTTCAGCGGCTCGTTGTACGAGGGGATGAAGATGTCGACATGGGGCCACTCGTCGATCGGCAGCGTCAGGCCCACCGGGCGGCGCTCTAGCGGCCAGATCGTCTGGATGAAGCCCAGCACCAGCACCAGCCAGGCGTAGATCTCCGCGACGATCAGGCCGGTGGCGAAGAAGACGTCGACCGGCTTGTCCATGTACAGCGTCTCGGTCAGGCGCCAGTACAGGTAGCGGGTCGAGACGGTGAGCGACACGAAGGTCATCACCAGCGTGATCAGCCGGCCGGGGAACCGGTTGATCACCCACGAGCAGGCAAAGCACAGCACGCCGAAGACGGTCTGCTCCCACAGGTCGAGCGGCACGGACATCACCGTGACCATCAGGAAGAGGCCGCACAGCAGCAGGCCGGCCTGCAGGGCGCGGTACTCCCACAGCGGCCAGCCCGTGATCGGCCACAGCGACTGCAGCCGCGCCCGGGGCGGCTGGGGAGGATGCGAGGGGCGTGATCGGGTCGGGGTCAACCGGGAGAGAAGCGAGCGAAGGCGCGACAGGTCTGCCATGGGGTCGGGGCGTCAGCGAAAAACAGGCCGTTCCCGGCTCATCGGGGCATCGACGAGGCGAGGCGGTCGAACAGGCGATCGAGACGCTGCGTCGGACGCGCCGCCAGCTCGATCGGGGCTTCGGACGACGCGTCGCCCAGCGCGGACAGGTCGAGCTCGTCGGCCGAGCGGGTGTCGCTGTTGAGCCGGCGAGCCAGGCTCGAGAGCGATGTCGGCTTCCCCGTGGCTGCCGTCCTGGCCGCCAGTGTCGGTGCCGGGAGCTGCCAGCCCTGGTTGCCTTGCAACACCGCTGCAACAGGTGTTGCGGAAATCGGGCGCAGGGTTTCTCCGGTCTCCGGGGCCGAAGAGAGGGCGCGCAGGCTTTCCGCCGGGGGGGTGATTGCGGGGTTTTCTATTTCTCCCGCCAGTGCCGCGAGAAACTCCTGACGAGGCGTGGAAGATTCCACGGAAACAGGATGCGAATTGTCGGCGGGTGCCGGAGAAACCCCCGTGGTCGCGGGGGCGGATGGGGGATTGACGGGGGCGGCCGGGGCCGAGGCTTCTGCCGCCGGCGGCTGTGGGGGCGCCGACTGCGCACGCCCCAGCAGGCCGCGGCGCTGGCCACCGCCTCGGGCGGCGTTGTACTGCGACAGGTCCTGGTAGATGCCGGCGTCGGGCCCGATCTTGCGCAGGAGGTTGCTGATGTCGTCACCGATACTCATCTTGAAGATTCCTGTATGCGATGTGTCGGAGGGGCGTGAGGGCGAGAGAGAAGCGAGGGTCCTGACGTCGCGTCATGTCAGGAGGTCAGGACGAAGACGAGCGCGTTGTCCGCCGGCGTGGCCGTGTTGGGCACCTGTCGCACCCGGAGACGGTCGCCGGCGCCTGCGGCGCGCAGCCATTGCTCGTAGGCGCCCTCGAGCAGGGCGGGTGCCCAGGAGCGCGCCGTGGCACCGAAGGCCGCCTCGAGCGGAGCGCAGCGGTGGACGATGCGCAGCGCGTCCCCGGTGTCGTTCAGCTCGACCCAGCCCCAGTCCATGTCCGACCAGACGAGGTTCATGGCCGCTTCCAGATCGGGCAGCAGCTCCAGCGCCGGCAGCGGCCGCTCTCGCGACATCGCGCTGCCGAGCCGGCGCATCAGGGCCCGCGCACCGTCCGGTCCGAGCCGATCGCCCAGCTCCTGACCGAGCGAGAGCAGGAAGGGCCGCCACTGGCGCGAGCACTGATGCTGCTGGTGATATTCGTGATCCGAAGTCGGGCGTTTCATTGCATATAAAAGCGAGTAAAACTTATCAAATTTTCTAAAATAGCTTGAATTACTATTTATTATCTGGATCCTAGCATGCTCGATTCCTACGTTATTGCAATTTTTTGCGCTTCGTTGTCAGCTTTCGGCTATCTGTTACTAACAAAGGCTGTTTCTTGTCGGATAAGTCATGGTCTGACTGGTGTAGCTCCCCCTTGTGGGGGATCAGGCCGGACCGGGGCCTCGTTGTGCCAGCGCTACCATCTCGTCCTTGCAGGGAGCGTCTCTTGAAGACGCATGGGGAGTTGTGCCGATGAAAGTCCTGCTGATCGATGACCATCCGCTGATCCTGTCGGCGATGCAGAGCGTCATCCTGCAGATCGACCAGAGCGTCGAGGCCGTCACGGTCGAATCCGCGGCGCACTGCCGGGCGCTGCTGGCCGAGCGGGGCGATTTCGATCTGGTGCTGCTGGACCTGCAGCTCGGGGACGCCGACGGCTTCGACCTGCTGGCCGAGCTGCGGCGCGACCATCCGGCCCTGCCGGTGGTGGTGGTGTCCGCGTCCGAGCAGGCCGGGGACGCGATCCGGGCGATCGATGGCGGGGCCATGGGCTTCGTGCCCAAGCGAGCGAGCAACGATCTGCTCTTCGAGGCCGTCCACCTGGTGATGTCGGGGGGCATCTACATGCCGCCGATGAAGGAGAGCGTCGCCCCGGATCCGCTGGGTGTGCCGCCGTTGGCCGCGTCCTCGGACCTGAGCGCCGTCGGGCCGCTGATGTCGATCTCCCGTTCTGCCGCGCTCAAGCCCGAGATCGGGCCCGGGCCCGGGCTGGCGGGGCAGCGCGCGCGTGGCCGGCCTACCCAGGCCAGCAGCCTGGCCGACCTCGGGCTCACGCCTCGGCAGCGCCAGGTCATGCAACTGCTGCTGCAGGGCAAGTCCAACAAGCTGATCGCGCGTGATCTGGACATCTCCGTCGAGACGGTCAAGGACCATGTCGCGGCCGTGCTGCGCAGTCTGGGCGTGAGCTCGCGCACCCAGGCGGTCCTGGCCGTGGGGCTGATGAACGGGCCGTTCGAGGCCGGTCCGGCCTGAGATGCCCGCGCGCCGGGTGTCCTGGGACGAGGAACGCGCGGCGCGTCTGCAGCGGTGGCGGCGGTTCGCGCGCCTGCTGCTGGCGGCCACCTGGGGGGGCGTGACGGCGGTCCTGCTGCCGCAGGTGGACGCGCTGCATCGTCTGGCCCTGCTGATGCCGGTGGCCTTCCTGTGCCTGGGCTCGCCGACGACACCTTTCGGTCTGGCATGGCTGCAGGCGGCGCTGGCGGGGCTGCCGGCGCTGGCCGGGGTGATGTGGCTTCGCCCCTTCGAGCCGCTGCTGGCCCTGCTGGCGACCATCCTGCTGCTGGGATCGACCCTGGCTGGCCTGCATCACCGGCGCACTTTCCTGGTCCAGCAGGTGCTGCGCGATCGCGCCGCCCTGCTGGCGGCGCAGCTGGCCCAGGAAAAGGAGGTGGCCGAGGAGGCCCGTGCCGCGGCCGAGGCGGCCACCCGCGCACGGACCAGCTTCTTCGCGGCGGCCAGCCATGATCTGCGCCAGCCCCTGCATGCGCTGGTGCTGTTCACCGAGTCGCTGCGGCTGCGCAACCGCGACGCGGGCCTGAACGAGACGATCGGCCGCATGGCCGGGGCGGTGGATGCGCTCGAGCATCTGTTCGACCGGCTGCTCGACCTCAGCAGTCTCGATGCGGGGGCGGTGCAGGTCGACGAGCGGGCGTTTCGCCTGCGCGAGGTCTACGCCCGGCTGAAGCTGCACTTCGAGCCGCAGGCCTTCGACAAGGGCCTGTCGCTGTCGTTCCGTGGCGGGCGGCATGCCGCGCTGGCCGATCCGGTGCTGGTCGAGCGCATCCTGCGCAATCTGGTGTCCAACGCGATCCGGTTCACCGAGGACGGCGGCGTGCTGGTGAGCTGCCGTGCCCGTGACGGGGCGCTGCTGCTGCAGGTCTGGGATTCGGGGCGGGGCATTCCGGCCGAGATGCAGTCGCGCATCTTCGACGAATACTGTCAGATCGGTCCGCCCGACACCGACGAGCCGGCGCCCCGGCGCGGTCGGGGTCTGGGGCTGGCGATCGTGCGCAAGCTGGCCGACCTGATGGGGCTGCCGCTGCAGGTGCAGTCCCGCCCGGGCCGGGGCACGGTCTTCACGCTGCGGCTGCGGCAGGCCAGCGCGGCCCAGATCGAGGAGGCGGGCCGCCTGCCGGCCGCGCCGGTCTGGAGCAGCCCGACGCTGCAGGGCCGGCATGTGGTGTGCATCGGCGAGCAAGCTGCGGCCGAGGCGGGGGCGGCGGGTCTGCTGCGTGGATGGGGCGCCCGCGTCACCGGCCTGGCCTCGGGCGCCGGGCTGGCCGGCTGGGTGGCGGGGCAGCCGGCCGCCCCCGACCTGCTGATCGTCGATGGCCGGCTGGCGGACGGCCGCGGCGGGCTGATCGCGGTGCGCACGCTGCGCCAGCTCTTCGGCCATCCGGTGCCGGCGGTGCTGCTGCAGGCCCCGGGCGAGATGCTGCCCGAGCCGCCCGAGTCCGATGTGCATGCGCTGACCTGCCCGGTGGCGCCGAACCGCCTGCGCGCGATGGTCGGCTCCAAGCTGGCGCCGCGCCTCGTACAATCCCGGACCCCGACCCGAAGCTGACTGAAGCGACCGAAGGCAAGAAAACCATGTCGATGCACGACCGAGACGGAAAGATCTGGATGGATGGTCAGATGGTGGACTGGCGCGACGCCAAGATCCATGTGCTGACCCACACGCTGCACTACGGCTGCGGCGCCTTCGAGGGCGTGCGCGCCTACGAGACCGTGAACGGCACGGCGATCTTCCGCCTGCGCGAGCACACCGAGCGCCTGTTCAACTCCGCCAAGATCCTGCGCATGAAGATCCCCTTCACGATCGAGCAGGTCGAGGAGGCGCAGAAGGCGGTCGTGCGCGACAACAATCTGGCCAGCGGCTACCTGCGCCCTCTCACCTGGGTCGGCTCCGAGAAGCTGGGCGTCAGCGCCAAGAACAACACCATCCACCTGATGGTCGCGGCCTGGCCCTGGGGCGCCTACCTGGGCGAAGAGGGCCTGAAGCGCGGCATCCGCGTCAAGACCTCCAGCTACACCCGCCACCATGTCAACATCACGATGACGCAGGCCAAGGCGGTGAGCAACTACACCAACTCGATCCTGGCCAACGCCGAGGCCACCGACGACGGCTACGACGAGGCGCTGCTGCTCGACGCCAGCGGCTTCGTGTCCGAGGGCGCCGGCGAGAACATCTTCATCGTGAAGAACGGCGTGATCTACACGCCCGACCTGTCGGCGGGCGCGCTCAACGGCATCACCCGCAACACCATCTTCCACATCGCCCAGGACCTGGGCCTGGAGGTGGTGCAGAAGCGCATCACCCGCGACGAGGTCTACATCGCCGACGAGGCCTTCTTCACCGGCACCGCCGCCGAAGTCACGCCGATCCGCG
>JAUPTP010000202.1 GCA_030918015.1 Pseudomonadota bacterium | reverse complement strand
CCGGCCGAGGGCCTGGAGGCGCAGCGCGCGCCGCACCGCGCGCTGCACGCGCTGCTCGCGCAGCTGCGCGCCGAGGGCCTGGCGCTCGACACGCTGTCGATGGGCATGAGCGACGACCTGGAAGCCGCCATCCTGGAAGGCGCGACGATCGTGCGGGTCGGCACCGCCCTCTTCGGCCGTCGCGATCCCCGCCCTGCGCCCGGTCCGTCGGCATGACCTTGAAACCCCGCGCGCGCCCCCCATCTGCCAGACCAGATCTGGTGCGCGCAGGATGCAACCGAGCGACACGTTCCCTGACAGGAGTTGCACGATCCACACGCCGGGCTGTTGCACCGCACCATCATCCTTCGACCTGATCTCCCGCTTTCCCTTTCCCCACTCACCAGGAGCATTGCCATGAAGATCGATGACATCCGCGAGAACCTCGGCCAGTTCTGGGGTTCGGTGTCCGAGGGCTGGGACCGGATGCGCCACTCGGCCGCCGGGGCGCTGACCCGCTTCCGGCCGGGCGAGCAGACGCAGCTGCCCGAGCGCCACGAGATCGACGATCCGCTGCACTTCCCCGCCCAGTCCTGGGCGATGCTGGGCGGCGACGTCTTCGAGGACGAGCAGCGGCTGGTCGTGCGCCTGGAGGCGCCGGGCATGCGCAAGGAAGACTTCTCGATCGAGGTGCGCGACACCACGCTGCAGGTGCGGGGCGAGAAGCGCTTCGAGCGCGAATCGAGCGAAGGCCGCTGGCGGGTGCTGCAGTGCGCCTATGGCAGCTTCCAGCGCTCGGTGCCGCTGCCGGCGGCGGTGCGCGGCGAGGAGGCGCGGGCCAGCTACCGCGACGGCGTGCTGCGCATCGACCTGCCCAAGATCGAGCCCGGCCGACCCAGCGGCGTCAACATCAGCGTCGACTGAGATCGCTGCCGCAGGCCGGCGCCCAGCGTTCAGAGCCGGATGGCGGCGGTGTTCTTGACCTCCTCCATCACCACGTAGGTGCGCGTCTCGCGCACCCCCGGCAGCGCCCAGATCACCGAGCCGATGAACTCGCGGTAGGCCGCCATGTCGGCCACCCGGGTCTTGAGCAGGTAGTCGAAGCCGCCGGCCACCAGGTGGCACTCCAGGATCTCGGGGCGCACCTGCACCGCGGCGCGGAAGGTGTCCATCACGTCCTGCACCGTGCGGTCGAGCAGCACCTCGACGAAGACCATCAGCCCGGCGTCGAGCTTGGTCGGATCGAGCCGCGCCTCGTAGCCCAGGATGAAGCCCTCGCGGGTGAGCCGGCGCACCCGCTCCAGCACCGCGGTGGGCGACAGGTGCACCGCCTCGGCCAGCTTCAGGTTCGAGATGCGGCCGTCGGCCTGCAGCAGCGCCAGCAGGCGGCGGTCGATCTTGTCGAGATCGACGGAGGTTCGCTCGGAAGTCATGCCAGACATTATCCGGCGATGCCGATGCATTTTGGTGAGTTATTCGGCTGTTCGCGCTCTACGCTGGAGTCCTGTCCAACGTCGCCGAGATTGCCGCCATGAACGCCCTGACCGACCTTCCCGCCCCGAGCCTTCTGGTCGATCGCCTGCCGCCGCCGGTGCGCGACGAGTCGCAGCAGATCGCGCGGCTGCTGGCCGAGCTGCACGGCCGGCTCGACTGGGCGGCGGTGATCGCGCTGGGCACGCCCTGGGTGGATGCGGTGCGCCAGCACCCGGCGCCGTTCTGGGCGATGGAGTCGCTGCTGCGCGAATACCCGATCTCCAGCGCCGAAGGTCTGGCGCTGATGCGCCTGGCCGAGGCGCTGCTGCGCGTGCCCGACACCGAGACCGCGCTGGCGCTGACCGCCGACCAGCTCGGCCGCGCCGACTTCGCAGCGCACACCCACGACGGTCAGGACCACGCGCTGATGAGCCACCTGGCGGCGCAGGCCATCGAGCTGTCGAAGAAGATGCTGCCCGGCGATGCGGCCGCCGGCCAGCGCGCCGGCCTGCTGCAGCGCCTGGGCGCCAAGACGGTGGTGGCGGCCACGGTGCGCGCGATCCAGCTGCTGGGCCGCCAGTTCGTGCTCGGCCAGAACATCGGCGAGGCGCTGGACCGCGCCGCGGCCAACCACCGCGAGCACCGCCTGCTGCGCCACAGCTTCGACATGCTGGGCGAAGGTGCGCGCACCGACGCGGATGCGCAGCGCTACGCCAGGTCGTATGCCGACGCGATCAGCGCGATCGCCGCGCGGGGCCGCCCCGGCCGCCCGGAAGATGGCGACGGCATCTCGATCAAGCTCTCGGCGATCGATCCGCGCTATGAGGCGGCCCAGTTCGCCACCGTGCAGCGCCGGATGATGCCGCGCCTGCTCGCGCTGGTGGACGCCGCGGCCAGCGCCAACCTGAATCTCACCATCGACGCCGAGGAGACCGAGCGGCTGGAGCTGTCGCTGGCGGTGCTCGACGCCGCGGCGGCGCATGTGGCGCAGCGCTTTCCCACCTGGCGCGGCCTGGGCCTGGCGGTGCAGGCCTACCAGACCCGCGCGCCGGAGATGGTCGAGGCGGTCATCGAGATCGCGCGCCGCCACGGCCTGCGGCTGATGGTGCGCCTGGTCAAGGGCGCCTACTGGGACGGCGAGATCAAGCGCGCGCAGGAAATGGGCCTGTCGGGCTATCCGGTCTGGACCGACAAGCGCCACACCGACCTGAGCTACCTGGCCTGCGCGCAGCGCCTGCTGGCCGCCGCCGAGATCTACCCGCAGTTCGCCACCCACAACGCCGGCACCATCGCCGCGATCCTGGAGATGGCGCGCGCGGCCGGGCGCACCGGATCGGATCCGGGCTTCGAGCTGCAGCGCCTGCACGGCATGGGCGAAGGCATCCACCGCGAGGTGCTCAAGCGCGCGGACGCGCCGCCGCTGCGCATCTACGCGCCGGTGGGCGAACACCGCGACCTGCTGGCCTATCTGGTGCGCCGGCTGCTGGAGAACGGCGCCAATTCCTCCTTCGTGCACCAGCTCGCCGACGAGGCGGTGTCGATCCCGGCGCTGCTGGCCTCGCCGCTGCGCGCCGCGGCCCCCTCGACGCTGCCGCTGCCGCGCCGGCTCTATGGCGAGTCGCGCGTCAACGCGCTGGGCGTCGATCCGGTGGTCGAGCGCGAGCGCCTGCCGCTGCTGGCCCGCCTGGCGGTGCCGATGCCCGCGGCGCCGACCGACGACAGCGCCGCCTCGGCCATCATGGCGATGGACGCGCTGCACCGCGCCCAGCCGGCCTGGAACGCGGTGCCCCTGAGCGAGCGCTGCGCGGTGCTGCGCCGCGCCGCCGACCTGATGGAGCGCCAGATGACCGAGCTGGTGGCGCTGCTGGCGCAGGAAGGCCGCAAGACCTTCGGCGACGGCGTGGCCGAGGTTCGCGAGGCCATCGACTTCTGCCGCTACTACGCCGAGCAGGCCGAAGCCCGCCTGGCCCCGCAGGCCCTGCCCGGCCCGACCGGCGAGAAGAACGAGCTGCGCCTGCACGGCCGCGGCGTCTTCGTCTGCATCAGCCCGTGGAACTTCCCGCTGGCGATCTTCGCCGGCCAGGTGGTGGCGGCGCTGGTGGCCGGCAACACGGTGGCAGCCAAGCCGGCCGAGCAGACCCCGCGCAGCGCGCGCCGCTGCGTCGAGCTGCTGATCGAGGCCGGCCTGCCCGCGGACGCGATCCGCCTGGTCTGCGGCCCCGGCGAGACGGTGGGCGCGGCGCTGGTGGCGCATCCGCGCTGCGCCGGCGTGTGCTTCACCGGCTCGACCCAGGTCGCCAAGATCATCCAGCGCCAGCTCGCGATGGGCGACGGCCCGATCGTGCCCCTGATCGCCGAGACCGGCGGCCTGAACGCGATGATCGTGGATTCGAGCGCGCTGCCCGAGCAGGTGGTGGACGCGGTGGTGCAGAGCGCCTTCCGCTCGGCCGGCCAGCGCTGCTCGGCGCTGCGGCTGCTGCTGGTGCACGAGGGCGTGGCCGACAAGGTGAGCGAGATGATCGCCGGCGCCATGGCCGAGCTGGTCTGCGGCGACCCGGCCGACGCGGCCGGCGGCTGGTCGGTCGACGTCGGCCCGGTGATCGACGCCGAGGCGCATGCCGGCCTGTCGGCGCAGGTCGCGCGGCTGGAGCGCGAGGCGCGCCTGGTCGCCCGCACCGCGATGGGCGCGCGCTTCAACGCGACCCACATCGCGCCGGTGGCCTTCGAGCTGAAGTCGGTCCGCGAGATGAAGCAGGAGATCTTCGGTCCGGTGCTGCACATCGTGCGCTGGAGCGGCCCGGTGGACGCGGTGGTCGATCAGGTCAACGCGCTGGGCTACGGGCTGACGCTGGGCATCCACACCCGCATCGACGACCGCGCCCACCGCATCGCCGAGCGCGCGCGCGTCGGCAACGTCTACGTCAACCGCAACATGATCGGCGCGGTGGTGGGCGTGCAGCCCTTCGGCGGCGAGGGCCTGTCGGGCACCGGCCCGAAGGCGGGCGGCCCGCACTACCTCTACCGCTTCTGCGGCGAGCAGACGCTGACGGTGAACACCGCAGCGGCCGGGGGCAATGCGGCGCTGCTGGCCGGGGATCACTGAGCTGGCTGCGGTCCTGGTCGGGTCAGATGCGCCCGGCCAGGTGCAGAGAGGCGCGCAGCATGTCGTTGATGCGCGTCTGCCAGCCGTCGCCGCTGGCGCGCAGCGCGGCCAGCACATCGGCGTCCAGGCGCAGCTTCACCGGCTCCTTGGTGACGGCCTGCGTGGTGCCGGCGGGGCGCCCGCGGCGACGCGCCACGATCTGCTCGGGCGTGTGGGCCAGCCCCTGCCCGGCACCCGCCTCGGCCAGCGACTCGCGCAGCCCCGGCAGGGCCTGCCCCGCGTCCGCCTCGATGGCAGCCGCCACCTTGTCGATGTCCAGCGTCTTCAGCGTCTTCATCATGCTCAGCTCCGCGTCGAGATGTCCTTGGGCTTGACGTTCGTGCGCTCGGCCTTGGCGTAGACCATGACCAGAAGCACCACCTCGTCGCCCACCAGGTGAAAGTAGATGACCCGCGCCCCGCCGCGCTTGCCCATGCCGGGACGGTCCCAGCGCACCTTGCGCGCGCCGTCGGCACCTGGGATCACATCACCCGCGTCGGGGTGCTCCGCGATCCAGTCGATGAAGGCCTCACGATCGGCCGCACGCCACACGGCGGCGGCCTGCTTCTGGAAGGTGGGCGTTTCGATGACGGTGCGCATCAATTAAATGTACACCCAAAAATATGAATGACACCGTGGCGGCGTGCGCCCTGAGGACGCTCGGCGCCACAGACTCGCCCGCCCCTCGGACATACACTTGCCCGCCATGACACACGACGCCCCCACCTCCACCTCCCCCACCCTCGCCTTCATCGGCGGCGGCAACATGGCCACCGCC
>JAUPTP010000201.1 GCA_030918015.1 Pseudomonadota bacterium | reverse complement strand
AACATGTCGCTGGCGCTGCCGTCGGCGTTGCTGAAGATGTTGCGCCCTTGCGCGTCGACGATGCTCTGGTGGATGTGCATCGCGCTGCCCGGCTCGCCGGCGATCGGCTTGGCCATGAAGGTGGCGAACATGTTGTGGCGCATCGCCGCCTCGCGCACCGTGCGCTTGAAGAAGAACACCTCGTCGGCCAGCCCCAGCGGGTGGTCGTGGAAGAAGTTGATCTCCATCTGCCCGGCGCCGATCTCGTGGATCAGCGTGTCGACGTTGAGCTCCATCTGCTCGCAGTAGGAGTAGACGTCCTCGAACAGCGGGTCGAACTCGTTGACCGCGTCGATCGAGTAGGCCTGGCGGCTGGTCTCGGCGCGGCCCGAGCGGCCGATCGGGGGCTTGAGCGGCATGTCCGGATCGGTGTTGCGCGCCACCAGATAGAACTCCAGCTCCGGCGCGACGATCGGGTTCCAGCCCTCGGCCTCGAAGAGATCGCAGACCCGGCGCAGCACCGAGCGCGGCGCGAAGGGCACGATGTTGCCGGCCTTGTCGTAGCAGTCATGCACCACCTGCGCGGTCGGGTCGCTCGCCCATGGCACGATGCGCACGGTGCGCGGGTCCGGGCGCAGGTGCATGTCGTGGTCGGTCGGGCTGATGACGTCGAAGTAGGGCCCCTCGGCCGGAAACTCGCCGGTCACGCCCATGGCCACCACGGCCTCGGGCAGGCGCATGCCGCGGTCCTCGGTGAACTTCTTGCGCGGCAGGATCTTGCCGCGCGCCACCCCGGTCAGGTCGGGCACCAGGCACTCGATCTCGGTGACGCGGTGCTGGTCGAGCCACTGCTCGAGGTCGTTGAAGTTGAAGTGCTTGCGGTCGCTGTTCATGGATCGTCTCGGTCTCGTGGGGACGAACGCCACCGGCGCGCCGCCCCGCTCAGGGCGTGCACGAAGGGCAGGGTTCGGACGGGGCGGGCGCGCTGACTCAGCGACTGGGTGGGCGGTGCAGGTCGCGGTAGTCCTGGCAGGCCAGGCCGAAGGCGCGCAGCAGCGCCACCGAGACCGGATTGCCGGCCGCCTGCCACTCGGGATGCCACTGCACGGCCAGCTGGAAGGCGGCCGTGCCGGTCGAGAAGGCCTCGACCAGGCCATCGGGCGCGCGGGCCTCGACACGCAGGCCGTCGGCCAGGCGGTTCACGCCCTGGCCGTGCACGCTGTTGACCGTGATGTCGTCGGGGCGGCCCAGCGCGCGGGCCATCAGGCCCTCCGGCACGAGATGCACCGGATGGGCCGGGCCGTACTGCACCTCGACCGGGTCGGTGCCGCGGGCACGGTGATCGGCCAGACCGTCCACCTCCAGCACCGCCTGGTGCAGCGAGCCGCCCAGCGCCACGTTGACCTCCTGGAAGCCGCGGCAGATCGCCAGCAGCGGCATGCCGCGCGCGATGACCCGAGGAATCAGCGGCAGCGTCCAGTCATCGCGCACCGGGTCGAGCGGCAGCGCGGGGTCGCGGACGGACTCGCCGAAGTGGCTGGGGTGGACGTTGGAGGGCGAGCCGGTCAGCAGCACGCCGTCGGCCAGATCGAGCAGCGCATCGAGCTCCTCGGGCGCGGCGGCAGGCACCACCAGCGGCAGCGCGCCGGCCAGGCGGACCGCATCGACATACTTCTGGCCTGCGACATGGAAGGGATGCTGTCCGAGCATCCGGTTGCAGGCCGGGACCAGCACCACGGGGGGGCGGCGGGACGGAGGTGTGCAGTTCATTGGGCTTGCTGCGACCAGGTTCTTGGCCTGGCGGCACTGGGCTTACTGACAGGGGCGGACAAGATGACGACCCACTGTTGCAGGGAGTGTGCCAGCACCAATCGGGTGCGTCCACCGGGTTGCCCCGAAGGGCCTGACGCCCCGCGGGGCTTCATCCGAGCCGGTCGCGGATCCGGTGCCAGAGCATGCTCAGCACCAGGGCGGGCATGCGCAGTCGTGCGTGACCGGGAAACGGCGGCGGGCTCAGCTGCGAGAACAGGTCGAAGCGCCCGGCGTCCTCGCAGATCGCCTCGGCCACCAGCTTGCCTGCCAGCCCCGACAGCGCCAGGCCATGGCCCGAGAAGCCCTGCAGGAGATAGATCGGTGCGCTGGCCGCACCATCCGGGGGCAGCCGGCTGAAGTCGGGCGCGCGGTTCATCGTGATGTCGACGAAGCCGCCCCAGACATGACTGAACGGCCGATGCGCCAGCCTCGGAAAGACCCGCGCCATGCGCGAGCGCAGGCGACGGGCCAGGTGTGGCGGCGTCAGCGTGCTGTAGCTCACCTTGCCGCCGAAGAGCAGGCGCTGGTCGGCGGTGGGGCGGAAGTAGTCGAGCACGACATCGCTGTCGCAGACCGCGGCGCGCGTGGGCAGCAGCGCATCCATCTCGCCGGGCTCGAGTGGCTCGGTCACGGCCAGGTAGGTGCCGACCGGCATGATGCGGTCCCCGGCGGCCGGGCTCAGTCCGGGCTCGCCGCGGCAGGAGGCGGGCAGGTGCACGCTGCCGGCCAGCAGCACCTGGTCGGCGACGACCCGTCCCCGGGGCGTGTGCAGCACGGTCGCGCCGCGGTGGCGCTCGAGGCGCCGCACCGGGCTGTGCTCGTGCAGCCGTGCCCCCTCGCGCCAGGCCGCATCGGCCAGGCCGAGCGTGTACTTCAGCGGATGCAGGTGGCCGCCGCGGCGGTCGTGGCAGCCGCCGTGGTAGCGGCGGCTGTGGATGTGCAGCCCCAGCTCCTCGCGGGCCAGCCAGCGCGCGGGATGGCCGTAGACCTCGGCGAGCCGATCGGCCTCGCGGCGCAGCACGGCGGCCTTGCGCGAGCTGGTGGCCACGGTCAGCGCCCCGGCCTGCCAGTCGCAGTCGATGCGGTAGCGGTCGCGCCGTGCGTGGATCAGAGACAGTCCTTCGAGCGTCATGGCCCAGAGTCGGCGCGCGTCAGCCATGCCCAGCCGGGCCTCGATCTGCGCCATGCCGCAGGCCAGCCCGCCCAGCGCCTGGCCGCCGTTGCGGCCCGAGGCGCCCCAGCCGATCCGCAGCGCCTCCAGCAGCACGACCTGCCGGCCGCGCTGGGCCAGCTCGAGCGCGGCCGACAGTCCGGCCAGGCCGCCGCCGACGATGGCCACGTCGGCACGGGTCTCGTCGTGCAGCGGGGGGTGCTCCTGATGACGGGGGGTGGTCTGCGCGTACCAGGAATGACGCGCCAAGGCTCGGTCGGTCTGCAGCAGCATGCGGGTCCGTTTTTTTCTCTCCCTGGCCGGCGGCTGCCGGATCCGGATCGATTGTGCGGCAAGCGTGCCCGCGCTGTCACGGCCGTGAGTCGCGTCGGTACCACGCGGAATCGCCCCCGCGAGACCGGCGTGGTTTGCTAGGCTTCAGGCCCGATCCGACGACTTCGACGACTTTCTGTCCATGACCATGACTGCGCTTCTTCCCCGTCTGCCTGCCGGCGCCGCCGAGCGGCTCGACGCGCTGCTCGCCCTGCACGAGGGCACGCCGCGCCGGCAGGTGCTCGGCCTGGTGGGCCCGCCGGGGGCGGGCAAGTCCACGCTGGCCGAGGCGCTGCTGCGTCACTGCGAGCAGCACCACCCCGGTCTGGCCTGCCTGGTGCCGATGGACGGCTTCCATCTGGCGCAGGCCGAGCTGGAGCGGCTGGGCCGCGCCGGGCGCAAGGGCGCGCCCGACACCTTCGACAGCGCGGGCTTCGTGGCGCTGCTGCGCCGGCTGCGCGCGCCGGTGGCGGGCGAGACGGTCTACGCGCCGGTCTTCCGCCGCGAGATCGAGGAGCCGGTGGCCGGCGCGATCGGCGTGCCCGACACGGTGCGGCTGGTCATCACCGAGGGCAACTACCTGCTGCTCGAGGAAGACGGCTGGGCGCCGGTGCGGCCGCTGCTCGATGCGGCCTGGTATGTCGGCGTCGACGACGCGCTGCGCCGGCGCCGCCTGGTCGAGCGCCACATCCGCTTCGGCCGCACCCCGGCCGAGGCCCAGGCCTGGGCCGAGTCGACCGACGAGCCCAACGCGCGGCGCATCGCCGCCACCCGCGCCCGGGCCGACTGGAGCGTGCTCGTCGACTGAGTCCCGTGTCGGCCGCCGCGGCGATCATGCGACTGTCAAACGGTTGTCACGCGAGGAGGCGAGGATCGTCATCCGATCGAATTCCCGGAGACGCCCCATGTCCGATGCCGCAAGCCCTGCGACCGCTCCGGTGCGTCGCACCGTGCTGACCCTGGTGGCCGAGCCGGTCATTCGCGAGCTGCTGGTGCTGCACCTGCGCGAGGCCGGCTTCATCCCGGTGGCGGCCGCCAGCGCGGTCGAGGCCCGCCGGCTGGCCGCCGACGTGCTGCCCGACGTGCTGCTGATCGACCCCGACTCGCCCGAGACCGCCGACCTGGGCTTCTGCGAGCAGCTGCCGGCCCAGGTGCGCATCGTCGTGACCTCCGGATCGGGCACCTGCTGCGGCGCCCTGCCGCGCGTGGCGCTGTGCCTGCACAAGCCCTACGCGCCGCGGGAGCTGGTCGAGCGCCTGCGCAGCCTGCCCGACCTGCGCGCCGAGCCCCTGCCGCTGCCGGCGCCTGCGCGCCCGGGGGGCATCGAGATCGACATGGACCGCCACCTGATCACCGTGCGGCGCCAGGGCCGGCGGGTCGAGCTCGATCTCTCGCCGATCGAGCTGCGGCTGCTGCGCTGCCTGATCGAGCAGTCGGGGCGGGTGCTCACGCGCGAGACGCTGCGCAGCCGGGTCTGGGGCGAGGCGGCCGATGTCGACCTGCGCACCGTCGACCAGAACATCCGCCGCCTGCGCCGCGAGCTCGGCGAGGCCGCCGCCGGCGAGATGATCCGCACCGTGCGCGGCATCGGCTACCGCTTCAGCGCGGAAGCGGCGGGCTGACCGGGCCCTCGCCCAGCAGCGCCTGGCCGCTGTCGTCCTTCAGCGCCACGCCGGTGGCGCCCAGCCGGCGTGCGGCCTCGGCCAGCCACCACAGCCTGCGCGCCGCCTCGGCATGCACCAGGCCTTCGGCGCGCACGTTGGACAGGCAGTTGCGTTCGGCATCATGGCGGCCGACCCGGGGCGCGCGGGTCAGGTAGACGCCCAGGCTGTCGGGCGAACTCAGGCCCGGGCGCTCGCCGATCAGCACCGCCACCATCGCCGCGCCCAGGCGCTGGCCGATGTCGTCGCCCAGCGCGACCCGCGCCTGCGTGGCCACCACCACCGGCCCGAGCGACCAGCCGGGCGGGCGCTGGCGCTGGAGTTCGGCCAGCAGCGGCACCGCCTGGCGCTCGACCGCCGCCGAGGACAGGCCGTCGCCGACGACGATCAGCAGCGCGTCGTCGGGCAGCGGGCCGTGCGCGGCCGTGTGTGCGTCGAGCAGCGCGCCGCCGC
>JAUPTP010000200.1 GCA_030918015.1 Pseudomonadota bacterium | reverse complement strand
GTCCGCCCATCATCGTCATCGTGCGCGGCGTGGCCTCGCCGCGCGAGGCCATCAGCGAGATCGCCGCCAGCACCGGCACGGTGGGCTGGCAGACCGAGATCACGTTCACCTCGGGGCCGATCAGGCGGATGAAGTCCTGCACATAGCCGACATAGTCGTCCAGATGGAACTCGCCGGCCTGCATCGGCACCATGCGTGCGTCCACCCAGTCGGTGATGTAGACCTTGTGGTCCTGCAGCAGCGTGCGCACCGTGTCGCGCAGCAGCGTCGAGTGGTGACCCGACAGCGGCGCCACCACCAGCACGACCGGCTGGGCGCGCATGCGCTCGAGCATCTGCGCGTTGTCGGTGTAGCGCTTGAAGCGCAGCAGGCGGCAGAACGGGCGGGCCTCGACCACCTGTTCCTGCACCGCCACATCGATGCCGTCGACCTTGACCGAGGTGATCTCGAAGCCGGGCTTCTCGTACTCCTTGGTCAGGCGGTGGAGCAGGTCGAAGCCGGCGGCCATGCGCTCCGCACCCGGCGACTGGGCGAACGGCGACAGCGGATGGCTGTAGAGCTTGGCGGTGGCGCTGGCGAATTCCGCGAACGGACTCAGCAGCGCACGCTGGGTTTCATAGAACTGGTAGAGCATCGCGATTCCTCGGGCATCCAGTGGGCAAGGCAGGGAGACTGAAGGCATCGGAGCGGCAGGGGTCGCCCCATGTTGCACTGCAGCATTCTACGCTGGCCTCCACGGCTGGATGGCATCATCTGTGCCCCATCCGGGGCTCACAACCGGGCAATTCCCGCAATCTCGCGGCGGGGGCGGGTGGCGGGTGGTCGGGCTGTCCCTGGTTTCGTTCCAATCCGGGACAGTCCGGTCCGGAGGGTGAAGCGCTGTTGCGATCTCGCAACGTCACCGGCGCGACGGATTGTCCGAACCTGTCACGACCGGCGCGGCTGCCGCAAGGCCGACGCAAGCGCGCCCCGTAGAATCGCGACGGCTTTTGGCTTGTCCATTCCCATTCAACACTTCCGGAACCACCTCATGAGCCTGCTCAACGTCCCCCCTGGCACCGCCGACAAGTTCAACGTGATCATCGAGATCCCGGCGAACTCCGACCCCGTCAAGTACGAAGTCGACAAGGAAACCGGCGCGCTGTTCGTGGACCGTTTCATGGGCACCGCCATGCACTATCCGTGCAACTACGGCTATGTGCCGCAGACCCTGTCGCTCGACGGTGACCCGGTCGATGTGCTGGTGCTGACGCCCTTCCCGCTGGTGCCGGGCTCGGTCGTGCCCTGCCGCGCCATCGGCGTGCTGAACATGGAAGACGAGTCGGGCCAGGACGCCAAGGTGCTGGCCGTGCCGACCGAGAAGATCCTGCCGACCTACGCCGGCATCAAGTCGCACACCGACGTCGACGCGCTGATCCTGGCGCGCATCCAGCACTTCTTCGAACACTACAAGGACCTCGAGAAGGGCAAGTGGGTCAAGGTCACCGGCTGGGCCGATGCCGACGCCGCGCGCGCCGAGATCACCAGCGGCGTCGAGCGCCTGGCCGCCAAGTGAGGCCGTGAGCGCCACGGCGTCGGCCCAGGCCGCGCCGCCGCGAAGAAGGGGAGCCCGCCGGGCTCCCTTTTTTTCGCCCGTAGACTAGGCGCATGAACTGGAATCAGGAACTTCTGAACAGCGCGATCTGGGTGGCCAAGGCCTACGCGATCACGCTGGTGGTCTTCGTCGCGGTGATGGCGCTGCTGGCGCGAGGGACGGTGTGGGGGCGGCAGTTCTGGTCGCTCTCCGGCGAGTACTTCTCGCCGCGGCGCTCCTGGCGGCCGCTCGGCGGCGTGGCGCTGATGCTGCTGTTCGTGCTGTTCACGGTGCGCATGAACGTGGTGTTCTCGTACTGGTACAACGAGTTCTACAGCGCGCTGCAGGCGCTCGACCAGAAGGGCTTCTGGTTCGGCATGCAGCTCTTCGGCATCCTGGCGACGATCCATGTGGTGCGTGCGGTGCTCAGCAGCTACATCCGCGGCGCCTTCACCATCCACTGGCGCCAGTGGCTCAACGACCGCACCGTCGGCGAGTGGCTGCAGGGCCGGTCCTACTACCTCGGCCGCTTCGCCGAGCCGGCCGTCGACAACCCCGACCAGCGCATCCAGCAGGACGTGACCACGCTGGTGACGACCACGCTGGCGCTGTCGATGGGCCTGGTCGGCGCGGTGGTGTCGATGTACGAGTTCACCGGCATCCTGTGGAATCTCTCGGCGCCGATGACGGTGGCCGGCACCGAGATTCCGCGCGCGATGGTGTTCCTGGTCTATCTGTACGTGGTGGGCGCGTCGGTGTTCGCGTTCTGGATCGGCCGGCCGCTGATCGGGCTGAACTTCATGAACGAGAAGCTGACCGCGAACTACCGCTACCTGCTGGTGCGCCTGCGCGAGTACGGCGAGAGCATCGCGCTCTACCGCGGCGAGGCGGTCGAGCGCCGCGGCCTGCTGGCGAGCTTCGCCGCCGTGATCGGCAACGCCTGGGAGACGCTGTGGCGAACGCTGAAGTTCGACGGCTACAACCTGACGATCAGCCAGATCGCGGTGGTCTTCCCCTTCATCATCCAGGCGCCGCGCCTGTTCGCCGGCACGATCAAGCTCGGCGACGTGATGCAGACCAGCCAGGCCTTCGGCCAGGTCGAGGAGGCGCTGTCCTTCTTCCGCACCTCCTACGACAGCTTCGCCGGCTACCGCGCGGTGCTCGAGCGCCTGAGCGGCTTCGAGCAGAACGTGCGCGCGTCCTCGACGCTGGCGCTGCCGGCGCTGGCCGAACAGGCGCAGGGCCTGACGATCGAGCGCCTGACGGTGCGCCGCCCCGACGGCCAGGTGCTGACCGCCGACCTGTCGCTGGCGCTGCCGGCGGGGCAGGCGCTGCTGATCCGCGGCCCCTCGGGCTCGGGCAAGACGACGCTGCTGCGCACGCTCGCCGGCCTGTGGCCGTTCTCGGACGGGCAGGCCGCCCGCCCCCAGGGCTCGGCCTGCCTGTTCCTGTCGCAGCGGCCCTACCTGCCGATCGGCACGCTGGCCGAGGCGCTGGCCTATCCGGCCGAGGCCGCGTCGCTCGATCCGGCACGCGCGGCGCAGATCCTCGAGCAGGTGCAGCTCGGCCACCTGGCCCGCCAGCTCGAGCAGGCGCAGGACTGGTCGCAGGTGCTCTCGCCGGGCGAGCAGCAGCGCCTGGCCTTCGGCCGGGTGCTGGCCAACCGGCCGGCGATCGTCTTCCTGGACGAGGCGACCTCGGCGACCGACACCGGCCTGGAGCACGGCCTGTACCGGCTGCTGCGCACCGCGCTGCCGCAGGCGGTGCTGGTGAGCGTGGGCCACCGCGAGACGCTGGCGGCCTTCCACGACCAGGCGCTGACGCTGGCGCGCGACGGCTCCTGGCAGCTCGGCCAGCCCTGAGGCCGTGCTGCCCCGAAGACGACACAGGCGGACGCTACCGTCCGTGCCATGAACATGCCCAAGCGCTCCGTCCCTGCCGCCCCCGATGTTCCTGCGCGCCGTGCCTGGATGCAGCGCCTCGGGGCGATGCTGCTGTCGCCCCTGGTGCCTGCCGCCCTGGCGGCCGAGGCCTCGCCCGCGCTGCCGTGCCTCACTCCCTTCTCGGGCGGGCAGCCGGGCGAGGCGCTGCCGCTGGGCTGGGTGCCGCACCGCATGCGGCCGGACCGGCCCGACACGCGCTACCGGATGGTGGCCGACCCGGTCGACGGTCAGGTTCGGCTGCAGGCCCGCGCCGAGGGCGGTGCCACCGGCCTGCGCCATGACCTGCACCGCGAGCCCGGCACCTACCGCGGCATCGAGTTCGGCTGGTGCGTGTCCCAGGTGCCGGTGGAGGCGCGCAGCGACGACGACAGCCGCGACGACTGTCCGGCGCGCATCGTGGTGGCCTTCGACGGCGATCTCTCCGGCCTGTCGCTGCGCGAGCTGATCTTTCGCGAGCAGGTCGAGTTCTTCACCGGGCACCGGCTGCCGCACTCGACGCTGATGTATGTGTGGGATGGCCAGCTGCCGGTGGACTCCGCGGTGCGCTATCCCCGCAGCGACAGCGTGCGCTATCTCGTCGTCGACAGCGGCGCGGCCGAGCAGGGCCGCTGGCGCTGGCACCGCCGCGATCTGGTGGCCGACTACCGGCGGGTCTTCGGCCGCGAGCCGGGGGCGGTGCGCAGCATCGGCGTCTTCACCGACAGCGACGACCTGAGCGGCGCGGTCGAGACGCTCTACGGCGACATCCGCCTGCCGGTGCCGGCGTCGGCGGCGGACGGACCGGCGCTGGCCGCCGGCGGCTGACGCCCTTCAGGGCCGCGGATCGCTGGCCGGCGGCAGCGAGGCCGCGGCCGTGTCGCGCGCCAGGCAGGCGCGGTAGCGCGCCTCGCAGCGGTCGGCGAACCAGGCGGTGGTGAGCTTGCGGCTGATCTTCGGGCTGTTGAGGTCGATGTCGGGCAGCTGCTCGCGCGCGGGCTTCAGGCCGCGGCGCTCGGCGAGCTGGTACAGGCGCCGGTAGGTGGCGGACTGCTCGAAGGCGAACTGCTTCTCCAGCTTCAGGTCGCGCTCGATCTGCGCGGCGCTCACGCCCAGCTCCGGCTGCAGCGCCAGCAGCGCGCGCCAGGCCTGGCTGGGGTCGCTGCGCGGCGACAGCGGCTCGCCGCCCTTGTAGCGCAGCAGGTCGCCATCCGGGTCGATCCTCTGGCCGGTGAGCTGCGCCAGGAGCGCCTGCACCGCCGCGTTGCGGCTGCTGTAGCGCCCGGCGTTGTAGTCGGCGAAGCGGTAGAGCATGCGGTTGTACGAGACCGGATAGTCCAGCAGCATCGCCGCGCCGAAGTACAGGCCGCCGCGGCGCTTGAACACCTCCTCGCGCGGCGTGCCGGCCGGCTTCCACGGGTAGGGCTTCTCGCGCATCTGCTCGGCGGCGAAGGCCACGCTGACCTGGGTGGAGCCGCCGGTGCGCACCGGGTTCTGGCCGCCGGCGATCTGCGCGCCCATCGGGATCTCGCGGATCATGTCCTCGTACAGCTCGGAGAGCTCGCGCTCGGTGCGCAGCCGCTCCAGGCGCTGCTGGTAGGTGCGCCCGTCCGGCGAGGTCTTCGAGAGCGCCAGGTCCATGACGGCCTTGGGGATGCCGTAGCGCTCGCGCTTCTTGTCCAGCTCGGCCTGGGCGATCTTCGAGAGGTTGGCCACCGGCGGGTCGGCCTGCCAGGTCGATTCCTGCTCGATGACCGCGGCCAGCGCGCAGACCTTGTGCGGCTGCGCCGGAATCGACAGGGCGGCGAAGGCCGTGCCGATGTCCTCGGCCCAGCGGCGGCGGTCGGACAGGCTGGGCGGCAGCACCCGCAGGGCCACGTCGCGCACGTCGGCGGCCCGGACCG
>JAUPTP010000199.1 GCA_030918015.1 Pseudomonadota bacterium | reverse complement strand
CTCGAACTCTTCGTCTGCGTCGCCGAGCTGGGCATCCGCCGCGGTGCTGACCGCCAGCTTCGAGCGCATCCACCGCAGCCACCTGATCGGCATGGGCATGCCTGCCGCTGCGGCTCACGCCCGGAGCGGCCATGCAGGCCCAGACGCTGCGCCCCGGCGACCGCCTGGAGATGGACGCGCGCTGGCGGCCTTCGTCGAGGAAATGAAGTCCTCAGGCTTCATCGCCGAGGCGCTGGCGCGACACGGCATCCAGGACGCCAGCGTGGCGCCGGCCGCACCCCCTCCGAGGGGCTGATCAACCGACGATCACCGGCTCGCAGCGCACCTCGCTCTTGACCGAGCGGGCGATGAAGCATTCGTCATGGGCCTCGTGGTGCATCTCGCCGATCTGCTCGGGCGTGGGCAGACGCTCGCCGGAGAACTGCACGGCCGGGCGCAGCGTCACGCGCAGCATCGCGAAGCGGCCCTCGGCGTCGCGTCCCATCTCGCCAACCGCGGCGTCGTCATAGCGGTCGACCCGGAAACCGCGCCGCGCCGCGATCGACAGGAACCACAGCAGGTGACAGCTCGCCAGCGAGGCGACGAAGGCCTCCTCGGGATCGACCGCCGCGGCGTCGGAGAACGGCAGTGGCACCACCTGCGGCGAGGACGAGCCCGGCACCTCGACGCCGCCGTCGAAGCGCAGCACATGCCGGCGGCTGTAGCGGTTGTCGAGGAAGGGCTGCTCGTCGCGCAGCCAGACAAGATCGGCGGTGTACTGGGCCATCAGAGAGACTCCGGCAAGGACAGGCCCGGAGTCTCCCACGCCTCAGCGCTCGGCCAGCTCGCGCAGCGCCTGTGCGCCCACCGGCGGCTGCGCCTGCCAGGCCAGCAGCGCGCAGCGGCGGGCGTCGGTCGTCATCACCTGCTGCACCCACGGGCGCTCGCAGCGGCCCCGCTCGGCCAGCACCGGGTCGGTGGTGCCGCTGGCCAGCAGGCTCTGCTCGATCACCCAGGCGAAAGGCTCGATGCCGGCGCGGCGCAGGTCGTCCTGCAGCCGCTCGGCCTCGTGCACCGGCGTGGCCTCGGCCAGCGTGACCACCAGCACCCGGGTGAATTCCGGATCGCGCAGGCGCGGCAGCAGGTTCACCACCGCCTCGGGCAGGTCGCCGCGGGTGCGGCCGACCTCGCGGTGGTAGGCCTCGGCCGCGTCCATCAGCAGCACGGTGTGGCCGGTCGGCGCGGTGTCGAGCACCACGAAGCCGTGCGTGGCCTGCGCCACCGTCGCGGCGAAGGCGCGAAAGACGGCGATCTCCTCGGTGCAGGGCGAGCGCAGGTCTTCTTCGAGCATCGCGCGCGCCGACGGGTCGAGCCCGGCGCCGGCGCGTGCGAGCACCTCGTCGCGGTGGCGCGCGACCTCGGCGGTCGGGTCGATGCGCTGCACCGTCAGGCCCGGCACCGCCTCGTCCAGCGACCAGGCCAGGTGCGCGGCCGGGTCGGTGGTCGACAGCAGCACCCGGTGGCCACGCGCGGCCAGCGCCACCGCCACCGCCGCCGCCACCGTGGTCTTGCCGACGCCGCCCTTGCCCATCGTCATCACCAGGCCGTGGCCGGCGCGCTCGATGTCGTCGACCAGCGGGGCCAGTCCGGGCGGCAGCGCGAGGGCCGGCATCTCCGGTGCGGGGGAAGCGGTCGTCGGGCTCTGCACCGGATGCAGCAGCGCGCGCAGCGCCTCCAGCCCGACCAGACCGCGGGCGATGAAGCCGGTGCCGCTGCGCGGCAGCGCCGCCAGACCGGCAGGCAGGGCCGCGAGCGCGTCCCGGTGGCGCCGCGCCATCGCCTGAGCGACCGGATCCCCCGAAGAGGCATCGAACAGGCCGTTGATCGCCAGCACCTGGTTGGCCACGCCCAGCTCGGCCAGCTCGTGGCGGCTGCGCTCGGCCTCGCGCAGCGCGGCGGTCTCGGGGCGCGCCACCAGCACGACGGTGGTCACCGCGGCATCGGTCAGCGCCGCGACCGCGGCGGCGTAGATCGAGCGGTTGTGCTCCAGCCCGGCCAGCGGCCCCAGGCAGGAGGTGCCGCTGGTGTTGGTCGACAGGAACTCGCTCCAGGCCGAGGGTAGCGTCAGCAGCCGCAGCGTGTGGCCGGTCGGCGCGGTGTCGAACACGACATGGTCGAAGTCGCCGGCCACGCCGGTGCCGGCCAGGAGCGCCGCGAAGGCGTCGAAGGCCGCGATCTCGACGGTGCAGCCGCCGGAGAACTGCTCCTCCATGCTGCGGATCGCCGCCTCGGGCAGCAGGCCGCGGTAGGGGCCGACCATGCGCTCGCGGTAGGCGGCGGCGGCCGCTTGCGGATCGATGTTCAGCGCCGACAGGCCCGGCACCCCGGCCACCCGGGTGGGCGTGTCCGACAGCCGCGTCTCCAGCACCTCGTCGAGGTTGGAGGCCGGGTCGGTGCTGACCAGCAGCACCCGCCGGCCCGCCTCGGCCAGCTGCACCGCGCAGGCCGAGGCCAGCGAGGTCTTGCCCACGCCGCCCTTGCCGGTGAAGAAGAGGTGGCGCGTGTGGAGCCGGGGCAGCATGACCGGCCTCAGCAGCACTGGCCCGGGGCGCAGCCGCAGTCGCCACCGCTGCCGAGCTTGATGCGCGGCTTGGCCGCCAGCGCCTCGGCCCGGGCGATGCGCTGCTGCATCTGCGCCAGCGTCGGGTACAGGCCGGTCGAGAGGATCAGGCCGTCGAGCATCACCACCGGCAGCCGGTCCATGCCGGCCTCGATCTCGCGCAGCACCAGCGGCTGCGCGGCGAAGGCGGCCGCGTCATGGCTCAGGCTGTGGCGGCTCACCGTCACGCCGCTGGCCTCCAGCGCCTTCAGATCGGCGTTGAACTGCACCAGCACCGGGTCGACATCGATGCCGCACACGCCGGTGGGGCAGCACATCGCGGGTTCGAACACGTCCAGTCGGCTCATCGCGCTTGTCCTTTTCAGTCAGTGAGGAAATGCCCCCACGGGTTCTTCAGGGCCATGGTGGCGCCGGAAGTCCCGTGGGACCTTGATCAGGCGCAAGCCGGGCGGCCCAGCGCGCGGTGCAGCAGCAGGCCCAGGCCGGCGCCCAGCCCCTCGGCCAGCATGAAGGCCGGGGCGCTGGCCGGCGCGATGCCGGCGAAGCTGTCGCTGAACATGCGCCCGAAGACCGCGGCCGGATTGGCGAAGGAGGTCGAGGCGGTGAACCAGTAGGCCGCTCCGATGTAGGCCGCCACCATCGCCGCCACCCGCGCCTGCGGCGCGCGCAGGATCACCAGCAGCAGCCCGGCGGTGGCCACGGCCTCGGCGATCCACTGGCCGGTGCCGGTGCGCAGCCGGGCCGAGACCTGCAGCAGCGGCAGGTCGAACATCGCATGCGCCAGCACCGCGCCCAGCGCCGCGCCCAGCAGCTGCGCCGGCACATAGCCGGCGAGCCGCGCCCAGGGCAGCTCGCCGCGCAGCGCCATCGCCAGCGAGACCGCCGGATTGAAGTGCGCGCCGCTGACCGGCCCGAAGACCTCGATCAGGATGTACAGGCCGCCGACGGTGGCCAGCGTGTTGGCCAGC
This sequence comes from Pseudomonadota bacterium, assembly GCA_030918015.1. Lineage (GTDB taxonomy): Bacteria > Pseudomonadota > Gammaproteobacteria > Burkholderiales > Burkholderiaceae_C > Sphaerotilus. Next base: position 1,858 of record JAUPTP010000199.1, on the reverse strand, counting down.
AGCGCCACCGCGACATTGCCGCCGGACAGCCGCTCGGCCATCAGCCCCGAGCCGATGACGACCGCCAGCAGCAGCGCGGTGCCCAGCAGCTCGCCGAACAGGCGCTGCGCGTTCGAGACAGAAGCCTTCATCGCGTGCCCGCCCCGCTTCAGCTGCGCCAGATGGCGTCGAGCGCCGCCTGCAGCGCGGCGTTGTCCATCGTCTCCAGCGGCAGCTGCAGCAGCTGCAGCATCCGGTAGCCGATCGCCTGGCGGGTCAGCTCGAAGGCCTGCGCCTTCTGCTCCTCGGGCGCGTTGGACGGGTCGGGGTAGCCCCAGTGGATCTTGACCGGGCTGCCGGGCCAGTACGGGCAGGTCTCGGCGGCGGCGCTGTCGCAGACGGTGATGACGATGCGCATCTCGGGCGCGCCCGGTGCGGCGAACTCGTCCCAGGACTTGCTGCGGGTGCCGGCGGTGTCGATGCCGGCGGCGCCGAGCACCTGCAGCGCATGCGGGTTGATGCGGCCGCTCGGGCTGCTGCCGGCGCTGTGCGCGCGCACGTCGCGGCCGAGCTGGCGCGCCCAGTGGTTGAGCATGGCCTCGGACAGCACGCTGCGGGCCGAGTTGTGGGTGCAGAGGATGAGAACGTGGGTGGTCATGGGGCAGGATCGGCGCAGGCGCCGGCAGGGCAGTCGCAGGGAAGGTCGCCGGCGGGCGTCAGCTCGCAGGGCTGGCCGGCACAGCAGTTGGCGCTCAGGAAGGCGAGCAGCGCGTTCATCCGCGCGAAGTCGGCGCGGTAGATCAGGCGGCGACCATCGCGGGTGCAGCCGATCAGCCCGGCGTGGAGCATTTCCTTCAGGTGGAAGGACAGCGTGGCGGCCGGCAGGCCGAGCTGCTCGGCCAGCACGCCCGGCGTCAGCCCCTCGGGTCCGGCGACGACCAGGGCCCGGAAGGCCCGCAGCCGGTGGGGCTGGGCCAGCGCGGCCAGCAGGCGAACGATGTCTTCATCTTCCATGATTCCATTATCGTGGAAATGACATGCCGGATCCACCAGAAAAAAGGCCTGCATCGCGCAGGCCCTGGGCGGGGATCAGTCCAGCGGGGCGATCACGCCGGCTCGGTCGTCGGCACGGCGCGGTGCTGGCCCAGATCCACGAAGGCGGCCATCACCTTGTGCGGGTTGTGCATCAGCTTCTCCTTCCACTCGCCGAGGTGGCGGCGGGTCTGGATCAGGCCGCGGATCGCACCGACATGGTTGCAGTTGCCGATGGTGATGGCGCCCACCATGCGGTCGTTCTTGAAGCACAGGCGGGTGTAGAGGAAGTTCTTCTCGTCCACTTCCTCGACCATCTCGCCGCCTTCCACGCCCTGCCACTGGCCGAAGGTGTGCGAGATCAGGCCGCCGATGTCGAGCACGTTCATGCTCAGGCTGCCGCGGTAGGGCATGGGCTTGCCGGCCATGTTCAGCGCGGCGATGCGGCCGTGCTCGGTGGCGGTGGGCTGCAGCGCGTGCACCACCCATTCGCCGGTCGAGAAGTCGCGGCCCTGCGCCACGTCGCCGGCGGCGTAGATGTGCGGCACCGTGGTGCGCATGAAGTGGTCGACGACGATGCCCTGATCGATTTTGGCGCCGGTGCCCTCCAGGAAGGCGATGTTGGGCTTCACGCCGGTGGCCAGGATGATCAGGTCGGCCTCGATCACGCGGGTGTCCATCACCAGGCGCGGGCCCGGCTCGATGCGCTCGGTGCGGCCGGCGGTGATGACATCGACGCCGCGCTCTTCCAGCCAGCGCTGCATCATGCGGCTGCCGGTCGTGGCCATCATCGTGCGCAGGATCTGGCCCGCGCGGCCGGCGATGACCGACAGCTTCACGCCGGTGC
>JAUPTP010000198.1 GCA_030918015.1 Pseudomonadota bacterium | reverse complement strand
AACTGGGCTTCCCGCTGGTACGCGAACAACCAGAACTTCGCCACGATGCTGGCCGAAGACCTGCAGGTTCGTGACTACCTGAAGGCCAAGCTCAAGAACGCCGCTGTTTCGCGCATCCTGATCGAGCGTCCCGCCAAGAACGCCCGCATCACGATTTTCTCGGCTCGTCCGGGCGTCGTGATCGGCAAGAAGGGTGAGGACATCGAGAACCTGAAGGTGCAACTTGCCAAGATGATGGGCGTGCCGGTGGCCGTCAACATCGAGGAAGTGCGCAAGCCGGAAACCGATGCCCAGCTGATCGCCGAGTCGATCACGCAGCAGCTCGAAAAGCGCATCATGTTCCGCCGCGCCATGAAGCGCGCGATGCAGAACGCGATGCGTCTGGGTGCCCAGGGCATCAAGATCATGTCGGGTGGCCGCCTGAACGGCATCGAAATCGCTCGCACCGAGTGGTATCGCGAAGGCCGCGTGCCGCTGCACACGCTGCGCGCCGACATCGACTACGGCTTCTCGGAAGCCAAGACCACCTACGGCGTCATCGGCGTCAAGGTGTGGGTCTACAAGGGTGATCGCCTGGCCAACGGCGAGCTGCCGGCCGCCGCACGCGAAGAGCGTCCGGAAGAGGACCGCCGCCGCCGTGGCCCGCGCAACGATCGTCCGGGCGAGCGTCGTGGCCCGCGTGGCAACGGTGACCGCCGTGGTGGTGCGAACGCTGACGGCGCCAAGCGCGCTGCGCGTCCGGCCGCATAAGGAGAACAAGGAATGTTGCAACCTTCGCGTCGCAAGTTCCGCAAGGAACAAAAGGGCCGCAACACCGGCGTCGCCACCCGTGGCGCCCAGGTGTCGTTTGGCGATTTCGGTCTGAAGGCCACCGAGCGCGGCCGCATCACCGCTCGCCAGATCGAAGCTGCCCGTCGTGCCATCAGCCGCCACATCAAGCGCGGTGGCCGCATCTTCATCCGCATCTTCCCGGACAAGCCGATCTCGCAGAAGCCGGCCGAAGTGCGTATGGGTAACGGCAAGGGCAACCCGGAGTACTACGTGGCTGAGATCCAGCCGGGCAAGGTGCTCTACGAGATCAACGGCGTGCCCGAGCAGCTGGCTCGCGAGGCGTTCACGCTGGCCGCTGCCAAGCTGCCGCTGAGCACCACCTTCGTGACCCGCCAGTTCGGTTCCTGAGCCGGGAGAGATTGAATGAAAGCATCTGAACTCCGCGCCAAGGACGTCGCTGCGCTCGAAAAGGAAATCAGCGATCTGCTGAAGGCCCATTTCAGCCTGCGCATGCAGAAGGCGACCCAGCAACTGGCCAACAACCAGCTGCTCGGCAAGACCCGCCGCGACATCGCTCGTGCCCGCACCATCCTGGCCGAGAAGAAGAAGGAGGCCGCGCAATGAGCGAAGCCCAAGTCACCAAGAACACGCGCACGCTGGTCGGCCGCGTGGTCAGCGACAAGCGCGCCAAGACGGTCACCGTCCTGGTCGAGCGTCGCGCCAAGCATGAGCTGTACGGCAAGATCGTCGCTCGTTCGCGCAAGTACCACGCCCACGACGAAAACGGCGAGTACAAGATGGGCGATCTGGTCGAGATCTCCGAAGGCCGCCCCATCTCGAAGACCAAGAGCTGGGTCGTGACCCGCCTGGTCGAGAAGGCTCGCCTGGTCTGATCTTTCGCGATCAGGCGCGATCACTCGTTATCGCATGTTTTCCGGGGTCTTTTGGCCCCGGTCAACAGAAAAACCGACACGCTGGGATACTGGCGGTCGGTTTTTTTCATTGGAGATGACACATCATGCTGAAGATCGGTGACACCCTGCCGTCCGTGACCGTCTACGAGTACATCGAGGTCGAGGGCAATGGCTGCTCGCTGGGCCCGAACGCCTTCGATGTCGCCAAGGAAGCGGCCGGCAAGAAGATCGCGATCTTCGCGCTGCCTGGCGCCTACACCCCGACCTGCTCGGCCCAGCATCTGCCGGGCTACGTGCAGAACGCCGAGGCCCTGAAGGCTGCCGGTGTCGACGAGATCTGGTGCCTGTCGGTCAACGACGCCTTCGTGATGGGCGCCTGGGGCCGCGAGAACGCCGCGGGCGGCAAGGTGCGCATGATGGCCGACGGCTCGGCCGACTTCACCCGCGCGGTCGACATGGTGCTCGACCTGACCGCCAAGGGCCTGGGCGTGCGCTCGCAGCGCTACTCGGTGCTGGTCGACAACGGTGTCGTCAAGACGCTGAACGTCGAGGGTCCGGGCAAGTTCGAGGTGAGCGACGCCGAGACGATGCTCGCCCAGGCACGCGCCTGAGCCATCCCCATCCCGTCAGGGATAGAAGGCGGCCAGCGTGTAGCCTGAGATCCGGCTGTCGCTGCTGCGGAATTCCAGGGTCCAGGTCGCATCGGCCTGGGCCTGCAGCCGGTCGGGCTGACGGAAGTCCTCGGGCGACAGCACGCGCCGCAGCACCACCTGGCCGCGCGTGTCGGTCAGGCTGAGTTCCATGTGCGGTGCGGCCACGATGTGGTCGGCACGGTTGTGCAGCATCACGCCCAGCACGAAGCTGGCCGCGCCGGGAGGGCGGGTGAGCGTCGTGCTGTCCACCACCAGGGCGTCGAGTTGCCGGGGCGGCTGGAGCTGGCACCGGCACAGTGTTTCGAGCACCGGCGCCAGCACCGGCCAGCGCGCACCGGCCGCATCGCGTCCGTGCAGCATCATCTGCATTCCCAGGCTGGTGCCCAGCAGCACGGCCGAGACCTTGAGCGCGCTGCGCACCCACGGGCGCTGCCAGCGTGCGTGGCTGTCGGCCTGGCGGATGAAGCCGGGCGTGGCGACGGGGGATGCCGGCAATGGCGCGAGGTCGTCCGTGAGCGCCTCGGCGACCGCAAGGGCAGACCCCTGAGGCTCGCTGACCTGGCGCTCCGTCGGCGGGGCGCCGGCCTCTTCGCCGCGCTGGAAGGCGCCGGGAAAAGGCACGGCCTCAGGCTCGAAGGCGGCCGGCGCCGTCTCGGCAGCTTCTCGACTCAGGTCCAGGGTCTGCTCGAAAGGCTCTGGCGCCGGCGGATCGACCGCGACCGGGGCCCAGGCGGACGGCTCGGGCTCTGGCCAGGCATGGCGCGTCACGACCGGATCGGTCGCGCGAGGCGCTTCGATGATCGGCTCGGGGCGGGGGGGCGGCTCTGGCGGCAGCGTCATCGACGTCACCGGCCGGGGGGCGGGCGCAGGTGCCTCAGGCATCGACAGATCGACATCCGGGCGGCCCTGCTGCCGCTGCAGCCGCGCGCTGGCGAAGGCGCTGAAGGCCTCCGAGCGGAATTCGAGGGTCGTGGCGGGGTAGCCGTGGTCCTCGCCCGGCTCGGGCTCCGGCTGGGATGGCATCAGCAGGCTGTCATTGGCTTCCTCGAGCGGGCGCGACGGGTCCTGGGGATCACGCAGCAGCCGCCAGGAGCCGCTGTCGGGCTGCGTCGGCGTCATCGACATGCCCGAGTCCTGGACGGTCGGATCCCAGGTGCCCATGCTGCGCGCGCTGATGCGCACCTGGGCGGGAGGCGGCGCCGGCGCGCGAGCGGAAGGGGGCGGTGGCGCCGTGGGACGGGGGGTCTTGGTGCCGGAGAACATCGCCGGCCGGGTTTCGGCCCAGGCCGGGTCGTTCGGGTCCGAGGGCGTGCGCGGCCGCGCCAGATCGTGAGGCGCGTGGCGCGTGCTGGCCCCGGAGGTGGTCTCGCGGCGATCCAGGTCGAACAGGCCCTCGAGCGCGTTGAAGACCTCCTGGCACTGGCCGCAGCGGACCCAGCCTTCGGAGGTCTTCAGCTGATCCTGCTGGACACGGAAGACCGTGCCGCAGGAGGGACAGGACGTAGCCAGGCTCATGACCGGATCATGCCATCCGCCCCCTGGATCAGGGGCGACGACCGCTCAGCAGGACCCAGCCTTCTTCACGATCTGCCACTTCGAGCGCCAGCCACGGCGCGTAGGCTGCCTGCAGGTCCTCGATCTGGCGCTCCAGCAGGCCGGCCATCACCAGCGAGCCGCCCGGGGCGACATGCTGGCTCAGCAGCGGAGCCAGCAGCTTCAGCGGCGCGGCCAGGATGTTGGCCAGCACCACCGGGTAGAGGCCCTCGGCCTGGTCGGGCAGGCCGACCCGGTTGAGGCTCACGCCGTTCGCCGCCGCGTTGGCGCGGCTGGACTCGACCGCGGAGGGGTCGATGTCGACCGCGTCGATGCCGGTGGCGCCATGCAGCGCCGCACCGATGGCCAGGATGCCCGAGCCGCAGCCGTAGTCCAGCACGCGCGGCCACGGCGCCGACAGGTCGGCGTGGCGCGCGATCCAGCGCAGGCACATGCGCGTGGTCGGGTGCGTGCCGGTGCCGAAGGCCAGGCCGGGATCGAGCCGCATCACGCGGGTGGCGCCCTCGGGCGCCTTGTGCCAGGACGGCACGATCCAGAAGTCCGAGGTGATCAGCACCGGCTCGAACTGCGACTGCGTCAGGCGCACCCAGTCCTCGTCGGCCACCGGCTGCAGGCCGTGGATGTGCAGGTCGTCGAACAGCGGCGCGCCGCTGTCGTCGTCCTGCGCCAGCAGCAGCGTGGCGGCCTCGGTGGCGTTGTCCTCGTCGGAGAACAGCGCCTTGACGATCGAGCGCTGCCAGCCGCCGATCTGCGACGACAGCGTCGCGGGCATGCCCGGCTCGCCGAAGATCGGCGCCTCGTCGGGGGTGTCGGCGTCGGCGTCCTCGACGGTGACGGCCAGCGCATCGAGCTCGTCGGTCAGCGCGTCGCTCAGCGCGTCGACCTGGTCGGCGCGGGCCAGAAGGACCAGCTCGAACATCACAGGGCCGCCTTCCGTGCCGCCAGCCAGCCTTCCAGGTAGTGGATGCTGGTGCCGCCAGCCACGAAGGCGGCGTCGGCCATCAGCTGGCGGTGCAGCGGGATGTTGGTGTTGATGCCCTCGACCAGCATCTCGCTGAGCGCGCTGCGCATGCGCGCCATCGCCTGCTCGCGGGTGTCGCCGTGCACGATGATCTTGCCGATCATCGAGTCGTAGTTCGCCGGCACCACGTAGTTGCTGTAGGCGTGCGAGTCCACGCGCACGCCGGGGCCGCCCGGCGGGTGCCACACCGAGATGCGGCCCGGCGAGGGGGTGAACTTGTACGGGTCCTCGGCGTTGATGCGGCACTCGATCGAGTGGCCGCGCAGGCCGATCTGCTTCTGCGTGAAGGGCAGCGTCTCGCCGGCGGCGATGCGGATCTGCTGCTGCACGATGTCGATGCCGGTGATCAGTTCGGTCACCGGATGCTCCACCTGCACGCGGGTGTTCATCTCGATGAAGTAGAACTCGCCGTTCTCGTACAGGAACTCGAAGGTGCCCGCGCCGCGGTAGCCGATCTTGCGGCAGGCGGCGGCGCAGCGCTCGCCGATCTTCTCGATGGTCTTGCGCGGAATGCCCGGCGCCGG
>JAUPTP010000197.1 GCA_030918015.1 Pseudomonadota bacterium | reverse complement strand
GGCCGACACCGCACCGCCGGTCCCGCCGGTTCAGGTGCCGGCGGTGCCCGCGGGCGTGATGCCGGGCCAGCCGCAGGATGCGCAGGCGGGATCGTCCGGCGGTCCTGCGGGCGATCCCGGCGCCGTGCGCTGAGCCGCGCGCACGGCAGCGGGTCGACTCAGCCCAGAACCGACGGCGCGGTGTCTTCGCTGGGCGAGTCCTCGACCGGCTCGTCCACATCCGTCAGCAGCGCGCAGGCCGCGCGCACCAGCGGCCAGCTCAGCGCCGTGCCGGTGCCGTCGATCGCCTCCAGGCCCAGGGCCAGCAGCGCCGCGCTCTCGAAACCCGCCAGCACCTTGTCGAGCCCTGGATGCTCGGTGCTGCGGCAGAACAGCGTGTAGTCGAGCACCTCGGGCGTGATGCGCGAGGCCACCAGCAGCGCCGCACAGGCGCTCATGCCGTCGACCAGGATCAGCATGCGGCGCTCGGCCGCGCTCAGCATCGCTCCGACCATCACCGCCATCTCGAAGCCGCCGAAGCTGGCCAGCGACTGCACCGGATCCGGGTGAATCGGATGGCGTGCATGGGCGCCCTGCAGCACCGCCAGCACGCGCGCCAGCTCGGGCGCATCGGCGGCCGAGCCAGCCTCGAGCAGGTCGCGCAGCGGCATCCCGGTGATGCGGGCGATGACCAGGGCGGCCGAGGCGAGCGAGCCGACCCCCAGCCCGGCGCAGCCCAGCACATTGCCCGACTGGGCCCGTGCGATCTCCATGCCGGCGCGCAGCGCCGCATTGACCTGATCGAGCGTCATCGCCGAGGTGACCCGGCAGTTTCGGGTGCCGTGCGCGATCTTGCGCATCAGCATGCCGGGGCGGGCCGGCATCGCGCTGGCCAGCCCGCAGTCGACGACGTCGAGCAGCAGGCCTTGCTGGTGCGCGATGGCCGGCAGCGGCACGCGACCGCCCAGCAGCGCATCGATCTGCGCTGCCGTGCTGTGGTGGTGCGGCGGATCCAGGTCGATGGCCAGGCCATGGTCGCCGGCGAACACCAGCAGCCGGGGCTGGCGCAGCCGGGGCCGCAGCGTGCCCTGGATCATGCCGATGCGCCGGGCCAGCGCGACGAGCTCGCCCAGGTGTCCGGCGGCGGCGGCACGCCGCTCGAGCGCAAGGTCCAGGGCCTCCTCGAGGCGGAGGTGGGCGGTCGGGGTGATCAGGGGCCGGACAGCAGAGGGCATCGGGTCGACAGGCGGGGGCGCAGTGGCTGACACACGATTGTGTGCAGCGCTCGGACCCGCCGTGACGCGCCCTCGTCCGGGTCAGTGCATTCCGGCGCGTGAATTCAGCGCAGGAACAGCCGGTAGACCGGATTGTCGGTTTCCTCGGTGAAGGGATAGGCCAGCGTGTCGAGGAATTCGCTGAAAGCCGCGCCGTCGGCCGCCGGCACCTGGATGCCCACCAGGATGCGGCCGTAGTCGGCGCCCTGGTTGCGGTAGTGGAACAGGCTGATGTTCCAGTCCGGGTGCATGCTCGAGAGAAAGCGCATCAGCGCGCCCGGCCGCTCCGGGAACTCGAAGCGGAACACGCGCTCGTCGCGGGCCAGCTCCGAGCGGCCGCCGACCAGGTGGCGCAGGTGCGTCTTGGCCAGCTCGTCATGCGTCAGGTCGACCGCGCCGAAGCCCTGGGCCGCGAACAGCGCGCCGATCTCGGCCGACTCGCCGCGGGTCTTCGTGCTCAGGCCGACGAAGAGGTGCGCGACGCGCTCGTCGCTGATGCGGTAGTTGAACTCGGTGACGCTCCTCGGGCCGATCAGCTCGCAGAAGCGCTTGAAGGAGCCGCGCTCCTCGGGGATCGTCACAGCGAACAGGGCTTCGCGCTCCTCGCCGACCTCGGCGCGCTCGGCGACGAAGCGCAGGCGGTCGAAGTTCATGTTGGCGCCGCAGGTGATGGCCACGAAGGTCCGGCCGGCGCAGCCCTCGCGCGCGACGTACTGCTTGAGCGCCGCCACCGCCAGCGCGCCCGACGGCTCCAGGATCGAGCGGGTGTCCTGGAAGACATCCTTCATCGCCGCGCAGACCGCGTCGGTGTCGACGACGATGTATTCGTCGACCAGCTCGCGCGCGACGCGGAAGGTCTCCTCGCCGACGAACTTCACCGCGGTGCCGTCGGCGAAGAGGCCGACATCGTTCAGGCGCACCCGCTCGCCGGCGCGCACCGACTGCAGCATCGCGTCGGAGTCGACCGTCTGCACGCCGATGATGCGGATCTCCGGACGCACCGCCTTGATGTAGGCCGCCACGCCCGAGATCAGGCCGCCGCCGCCGATGGCGACGAAGACCGCGTCGATCGGGCCCTCGTGCTGGCGCAGGATCTCCATGCCGATCGTGCCCTGGCCGGCGATCACGTCCGGATCGTCGAAGGGGTGGACGAAGGTCAGGCCCTCGGCCTCGGCGACCTTCAGCGCGTGGTCGTAGGCGTCGTTGTAGCTGTCGCCGTGCAGCACGACCTCGCCGCCGAGGTGGCGCACCGCGTCGACCTTGACCTGCGGCGTCGTCACCGGCATCACGATGACCGCGCGGCAGCCCAGGCGCTGGCTGCCCAGGGCCACGCCCTGCGCGTGGTTGCCGGCCGAGGCGCAGATGACGCCGCGCGCGCGCTGCTCCGGGCTGAGGTGCGCCATCTTGTTGTAGGCGCCGCGCAGCTTGAAGCTGAAGACGGGCTGGTTGTCCTCGCGCTTGAGCAGCACCTGGTTGCCCAGCCGGCGCGAGAGCTGGCGCGCCGGCTCCAGCTCGGTCTCGCGCGCCACGTCGTAGACCCGGGCGGTCAGGATGCGCTTGAGGTAGTGGTTCAGCAGGGTCTGGCGGGCGTCGGACATGGCGTGACGGAGGGGCGAAATCGGGCAAATGCTGCGTCTAGTGTCGCGCAAACCCGGATGACGGACGAAAAAAAGCCCGAGGCTTGAGGCCTCGGGCTCAATCCACCTATTGAGGAGGGTGGAGGAGACAACCAGTGCGTGAGAGTGTCCGTCGTTCGAAAAGTTCTAGGGGACATTCCCGATTGCTTGTTCGAAAGTGTACCAAAGCTCATGCTGCATTGCAACGAGACTTGGCGGGGTCCGGGCCTGCGGTCCGTGCAGGGCGTCGCGGTGACACGTCACAATCGGGCCCTTTTCTGCGGAGACGCGAGCGATGGAGTGCACGATCAACTGGATGCCGGCCTCGGGCATGGCCTTTTCCGCCGAGACCGGCAGCGGCCACCTGCTGATGATGGACGGCGCCCCCGAGGGCGGCGGGCGCAATCTGGCCCCCCGCCCGATGGAGACGATGCTCGCCGGCGCCGGTGCCTGCACCGCCTATGACGTGGTGCTGATCCTCAAGCGCGGCCGCCATGCGGTGCAGGGCTGCCAGGTGAAGATGAGCGCCGACCGCGCCGAGACCGAGCCCAAGGTCTTCACCCGCATCGTCATGAAGTTCGTCGTCAGCGGCGCGAAGCTGCCCGAGGCGGCGGTGAAGCGCGCGGTGCAGATGTCCTACGAGAAATACTGCTCGGCCACCGCGATGCTGGCCAAGACGGCGCAGATCGACCTGGAGGTCGAGATCGTCGATACGGCCGTGGCTGGCTGATCCTGCAGATCAGATCCGGTGCGCCGTGGCGGTCATGACCCGGGCTGCCGCGCGCATCAGCCAGCGTGCCGGCAGCGGCGGGCGGATGCCGCCTGCGGCCTGAGCGGCTTCGGCGTGACGCACCTCGTCGTCGCGCATCTGCGCGACGATGGCCCGCGAGGCATGGTCGCCGGCGGGCAGGCGCTGCAGGTGGCCGTCGAGGTGCTGCTCGACCTGGCGCTCGGTCTCGATGACGAAGCCCAGGCTGGCGCGGTCGCCGATCCGCGCGGCACCCCAGCCGATCGCGAAGGCGCCGGCATACCAGAGCGGATTGAGCAGCGAGGGCCGGTCGCCGAGTTCCTTCAGGCGCTGCTCGGTCCAGGCGAGGTGATCGGTCTCCTCGCGCGAGGCCTCTTCGAGCTGCTCGCGCAGCCGCTCGTCGCGGGTGGCCAGCGCCTGCGCGGTGTAGAGCGCCTGCGCGCAGACTTCGCCGACATGGTTGACCCGCATCAGCGCCCCGGAGAGCCGGCGCTCGGCCTCGTCCAGCTCGGCCGGCATGGCCGCGGTCTGCGGGTCCGGCTGTGGCGTCGGCCGGCTGGCATGGTGGCGGCTCCAGACGGTGCGCAGGCTCTGGTCCATGACCGAGAGCAGGCGATCGATCGGCGAGAAGGTCGTGTTCATGGCTTCGGCAGTGTAGTGGGCGGGGGGATTGACACGGCACCGTCACGAATGGGTGGGCTTGTTGTTCCATCGCAACGTCCAATTCCCGCATCGTGTCATCACGCTTGGCAATGCGAGAACCGCTCTGGTGCAATACCGTCAGCTTCCGATGAGGAGGTCGGCCTGGCCGGGCAGCGCTGTCGTGTGATGGTGCCTCGTGCTGCAGGACCCTCTAGTTCAACCTAGGAGATATTTGCATGAAGAAGTCTCTGCTCGCTCTCGCCGTCCTGGGCGCTTTCGCCGGCGCCGCTTCGGCCCAGTCGTCCGTGACCATCTACGGCAAGCTGGACCAAGCCGTTGGCAAGGAAGTCGGCAGCTCCGACAAGCAAGTCCGTGACGGCTCGGGCAGCCGCCTCGGCTTCCGTGGCGTCGAGGACCTGGGTGGTGGCCTGAAGGCTCTGTTCCAGTTCGAGCATCGCTTCACTCCGGACACCGGTGCAGCCAACGCCACCTTCTGGCAAGGCGTCTCGACCGTCGGTCTGGGCGGTTCGTTTGGCACCGTCAACATCGGTCGTCAGTACACCGCTGCTTTCTCGCTCGCACAGAACGTCATCGACCCGTTCGGCGGTGACTCGATCGGCAACCTGCGTGGCTACAGCCTGACGGGCTCGATCGCCACGCTGCGTGGCGCTGCTACCGCCGCCACCGGCTTCGCTGGTGCTGGCAACAACGGCGGCAACACCGTTCGTTATGACGGCAAGTTTGGTGCTGTCGCTGTTGCCGCTGACATTTCTGAGCGCTCGACGACCGCGACCAGCGGCCAAAATCGCCCGTACTCGATCGCTGCTCAGTACGCCAACGGTCCGGTGATGGTCGCTGCCTCGTACGAGAACCCGACCAATGTCAACGATGACCTGATCACCCTGGGTGGTTCGTACACCTTTGGTCCGGCCAAGGTCGCTCTGGGCCTGGGCTATGGTCACAACACCGCTGATGCGACCGTCAAGCAAGCTCTGATCGGCCTGACCTACAACGTCAGCGCCGCTGGCCAGATCCTGGCTGGCTACGCTCAGCACAAGGTTGAGTCGGCGTCTACGGCCAAGAAGGTCTCGCTCGGCTATCGTCACAACCTGTCGAAGCGCACCCAGCTGTACACGGATGTCACCCGCGTCAACGACGTGGTCAAGACGACCGAGAAGACC
>JAUPTP010000196.1 GCA_030918015.1 Pseudomonadota bacterium | reverse complement strand
GGCCTCACTGGCCGGCGCCGCTGCCCGAGCCGCCGCTCACGCCCAGCGTGATCTGCTGCGGCGCGGGGGGCGCGCGAAAGCTCTCGAGCTGGCGGGCGCCGGCCTCGCGCACGCTGCGGCCGTCCATCGCCGGCTGCCGGTCGGCGTGGCGCAGGCCGGCGCGCGGGTCGGCCACCTGCTGCTGCAGCAGCGTGCGGGTGGTGTCGCTGAAGCGGCTGTCGTAGTCGGGCGAGGTGCTGGCGCAGCCGGCGAGCAGCGCCGGGGCAGCCAGGACGGACGCGGCAAGGCGGCGGGCGGATGTCATGGGCGGGCCTCGGTCGGGGCCGGCGGCTCCAGGCCGCCGTCTTCAGGGGATGTGGGGGCGGCCGGCGTGGCGGCCTGCGGCGGCAGGGCGCGCTCGCTGCGGCCCATCAGCATCAGGTCCTGGCGGGAGGGTTCCCGATAGGCGTCGGTCGGCAGCCGGTAGCCCGGCTCCAGCGGCTTGACCAGGCGCGGCGTCACGACGAACACCAGCTCGCTGCGGTCGCTCTGGAACTCGGTGCTGCGGAACAGCGCCCCCAGCACCGGCAGCTCGCCCAGGAAGGGGAAGGCCTTGATGCTGGTGGTGGTGTTGTTCTTGATCAGGCCGCCGATGGCGAAGCTCTGGCCGTCCATCAGCTGCACGGTGGTCTCGGCCTTGCGCGAGGTGAAGGCCGGCAGGATGCTGGTGCCCGACACGCCCGAGGCGGTGATGCCCACGCCCTCGCGGTTGAGCTCCGACACCTCCGGGCGCACGCGCAGGTGGATGCGCCCGCCGCCGAGCACCGTCGGCGTGAAGCGCAGCGACACGCCGAACTCCTTCTCCTCCAGCGTCACCTCGCGGGTGCCGTTGCTGCTGGTCGAGGCCACCGGGATGAAGATCTTGCCGCCGGCCAGGAAGCTGCCGGTCTGGCCGCTGATGGCCATCACGTTCGGCTCGGCCAGCACCTTCACCAGACCGTCGGTCTTCTGCGCGTCGATCGACAGCGACAGGTTGCTCGCGCGCAGCGCCGACAGCGCCGCGTTGCCGCTGGAGAGGAAGTCGGCCAGCAGCGCGTAGGTCCAGTTGCCGCGGGTGCCGCTGGCGCTGAGCTGCGCCCCCAGCTTGTCGATCAGCGACTTGGACACCTCGGCGACCTTCACCTCCAGCATCACCTGCTGCGGCGCGGCCACGCTGGTCATGTTGACGATGCGCGGGTTGGCGGCGGCGCCGCCCTGCTGGCTGCGCACGAAGGCGTTGGCCAGGTCGGTGATGCGGGTGAGCGCCTCGCCGTCGCTCACGCTGCCCGAGAGCACGATCGAGTCGAAGGCGGCCGAGACGCGCACCTCCTTCTCCTCGGGCAGCAGCTGCGTGATCAGCGCCTGCAGCGCCGAGACGTCCATGCCGACGCTCACGTCGATGCTGGTGCAGCGGCCCTGGCGGTCCAGCATGACGACGTTGGTCGTGCCCAGCGCCTTGCCCAGCACGTGAACTTCGCTGGGGCCGAGCAGCACCACGTCCACTTCGGCCACGCCCGGACGGGTGCTGGCGCTGGTGCCACCTGACGGTGTCATGCCGGCCGGGTTGCCCAGAACGATGCGCGCGACCGGCGCCGTCGGCCGCACCATCACCGACTTGCCCACGGCGACCTGCACCGGCGCGCCGGGGCGCACCTCGGTGCAGCCCGGCGCCGGGGCGCCTGCGGGCGCGGGGGCCGGTGCGGCACCCGCCGGGCTCGACAGCGCGCCGAGCGCCAGCGCGGTCAGGAGAGACGTCTTCAGAAGCATTCGGTCACCTTGCTGGAGCCGCGGATGATGTCCACGCAGGAGCGCGCCTGTTCTGGTGCCGGGGCCGGGGCCGGGGCCGGGGCCGGTGCTGCCGGACGGGGTGGGGGCACGCGTGCCGGACTCAGGGTCGGGACAGGATCAAAGGGGGGCCGCGATGCGGTGCGAGGCACCGGAGGAAGCGTGCCCAGCAGCGTGTCCTTGGTGACGCCGCCGGAGGCTTCGCCACGGGCCTCGGTGGGGTTGCGCAGCACCAGCGACAGGGTGCCCACGCTGCGCGCCAGGTCCAGGATCTCGGCCTCGCGCGGGGCCACCTCCAGCGTCACGGCGTTGACCACCTTCGGGCGGGTCGGATCGCGGTCCACATCCTGGGCCACGGCCAGCACCAGCATGCGCTCGAGCACGATCTTGGAGATGGGCCGCTCGCGCACGCCCTCGCCGCGGTCTTCCTGGGTGTTCACCAGCACATCGACCAGGGTGCCCGGGAGCGCGAAGCCGGCCACGCCGACCACGTCGTTGACCCGCACCGTCATCGCGCGCTTGCCCGGCGCCACCAGCGCGACCAGGCCGCCGGGCGTGCCGGGCGCGGCCAGGCGGGCCGCCAGCACCGGCTCGCCGCGCATCAGCGCGGCGGTCACCACCCGGCCCTTCAGCGCCTCGATCTGCTCGAAGCTGCCCTCGGGGCGCTGGCCGCGCGGCCAGTCCACGCTCTGCAGCATCTCGGGCGTCAGCGCCGAGCCGATCGGGATGTCCTGCCGCGCCACCAGCACGGGGGTGCCGGCGCTGCCCTGGCGCTGCATCCAGCGCGCGGCCATCACCGTCGCGGCCAGACCGGCGAGCAGGGCGATCAGAAGCATCAACAGGGCGCGGGATCGCATCGGGCAGGTCCTCGAGAGGCGTGGACGAAAGTGAAAATTCAGGTGAGGGGGTTCAGGCCGCGCCAGCGCGCAGCACCGCCACCAACGTGCCCGAGGCAATCGCCACCGCGTAGGGCAGGCGCACGGCGGTTGTGGCCAGCGGAGCCAGTCGGGGGCTGCCGCCGGTGCGCGCGCGCACGATCAGATCCGTCACAAGGAAGCGCACGTTCTCCAGCGTCTGCGCCACCACGCCGCGACAGAGCATGAAGACCAGCGACAGCACACCGCCCGAGACCAGCGTCCACAGCGTGATGTCCAGCACCAGGGCCGGCCCGACAAAGGCTCCGACCATGGCCATCAGCTTGACGTCGCCCGCGCCGCAGGCGCGCAGCAGATACAGCGGCATCAGCGCGAGCAGGCCCGCGCCGCTGCCCTGGAAGAAGGCGAGCAGGGCCTCGCCGATCGGCGAGCCCGGCATCAGCAGCCGCCAGCCCAGCGCCAGCCCCAGTCCGAGTGCGACGAGCACGTTCGGGATGCGCCGGCTGCGCAGATCAGTGGCGATGGCCACGATCAGCAGGGCGGCGAGGGTCCAGGCGAGGGCTGAGGACATATCGACGCGGATCAGCCGGGGATCGCGTCCTTGACCTTGGTGAAGGCCGCTTTGAGGATCGCCGCCGGTCCAGTGAGAATGTTGCCGAAGACGAGCACCACAATGCTCGCCATCACGGAGGCCACCAGGGCGTACTCGATGGAAGTCACGCCGTCTTCGTCGCGCAGGAAGTTGTGGATCAGGTTCATGGGTTTCTCCGTACAGGGTTTGCGGGTAGTCAGCCGGCGGTGCTGGTGCCAGTAATGGCGCTCTTGACCTTGTCGAAAACCGCCTGGATGACTGCCGTTGCGCTGGAGTCGAAGACAGTCACCACAACGGTCGCCAGCACGGCGGCCACCAGGGCGTACTCGATGGCGGTCACGCCTTCTTCATCGCGCAGGAAGTTCTTGAGCAGATCCATGGTTTTCCTCGGTAAGAATCCTCTTGAAGCAGGCCGGATTCGCAACCTGTGGAAAAAATTCTATGGATCAGTTTCATCTGATGGCAGGTCAAATCATCCTGATGTCGGAGGGATTCTTTGCTCCCTGTGCTTGAGGGGGGGGCGGCTCTTCCATCAGGCTGAACGCAATGTCGGTGCCGGTGTGGCAGGGAGGGGCTCGGATTTCTGCGGCATGGGCCGCTGGTCCAGGCTGTGTCGGGTGGCGAAAAGATGCAGCGCGAGGCGGCCGCGCAGGCCCAGCTTGCTGTAGATCGTCGTCAGGTGGTTGCGCAGCGTGTGTTCGCTCATGCCCAGCGCTTCGGCCACGGCCAGTTGCTTGCGTCCGACGCCCTGCGCCATGGCCGCGATCACCTGGCGCTCGCGAGGGGTGAGCTGGGCAATGGCCTGATGCTCGGCGTTCTGGGGCGCTGTCGGACGGCCGGTGAGCTGCCCCAGCACTTCGCCCAGCAGGCCTCGCTCGAGCCAAACCTCACCCTGATGCACTTTTTCCATCGCCAGCAGCACCGTCTCGGCGGGCAGGGATTTGTGCAGCAGTCCGCGCACGCCCTGCATCACGGCGGCGCGATGCCGCTCCACATCCTGCTGCCCGGTCAGCACGACCACCGGGCCGGGGCAGCGCCGCACCACCTCGCCCAGCACCGGGCAGGTGTCCTCGCCGGCCAGGTCCAGGTTGGCCAGCACCAGGTCGGCCGTCTCCAGCGCCGGGTGGGCGAGCAACTGTGCGCAGGTCGTGGCGGTGCCGGCCACCTGCATGCGTGTGCCGGTGCTCTCGATCAGCCGCTCCAGTCCCCACAGCGTGATGCGGTGATCTTCGGCAATCAGGACACGAATGGGGGTGCCGGTCGCGTGAGCCATAGCGATGGGGACCCGGCGGTGCACCTCGGTCAGGCTCATGTGGATTTTTCCATCCGGGCCGAGTTGCCAAGTGATCCTGCGCATCGCTGTCCTGATTTGTCCATTTTCAGGCGGTCGGTGATGCGGTCGTCGTGATGAATATCTTTCATTTGAGTTCAATCCCTGAGTCCGCCGGGCGTGGGCGTGCGGCTTGTATTTTGCTTATCGGTCTTTGCGGCGGGAAGTGGATATGGTTTCTCTCCGCTCGGAAAAACGTTCCCCTGGAACGAGGAGATTCGTGCTGGAGCGTCTCCAGCATTTGAGGGGGAGGGCGCTGGAAATTTCCGCATATTGCATTTCCGGTGCATGGGCCAGGCCATGCAGGACGCCCGCCGCGCGTCTGTACGCCATCCGGCGTATTCCGCCGCGGCGGCCCGATCGGGACACTGAGGGCATTCCAACGCGGTCAACGCAACTCGTCAGCCTCTCCCCCGGAGTCAACCCTGTCATGCAAGCTTCCCGTCGCTCCTTTGCCGCCAAGCTCAGCGCCGTCGCCCTGGGCGTCGCCGTGACCACGCTGCCGATGCTGGCCCAGGCCGCCGACACCATCAAGGTCGGCATCCTGCACAGCCTGTCGGGCACGATGGCCATCTCCGAGACCGTCCTGAAGGACGTCGCGCTGATGACGATCGACGAGATCAACGCCAAGGGCGGCGTGCTGGGCAAGAAGCTCGAGCCGGTCGTGGTCGATCCGGCCTCCAACTGGCCGCTGTTCGCCGAGAAGGCCAAGCAGCTGATCGACCAGGACAAGGTCTCGGTGGTCTTCGGCTGCTGGACCTCGGTGTCGCGCAAGTCGGTGCTGCCGGTCTTCGAAGAGAAGAACTCGCTGCTGTTCTACCCAGTGCAGTACGAGGGTGAA
>JAUPTP010000195.1 GCA_030918015.1 Pseudomonadota bacterium | reverse complement strand
CGTGATGCACCGCCCGTCACGCCGCCGTCTGCTGGGGGCTGCTGCGCTGGCCGCAATGCTGGCGGGCTGCGGCTTCCAGCTGCGCCGCCCGCCCGAGCTGGCCTGGAAGCGCATCTTCCTGTCGGGATTTTCTGAAGACTCGACGCTGGCCGACGAACTGCGCCGCCAGCTGCGCACCAGCCCGGGCGTCACGGTGGTCAACACGCCGGCCGAGGCCGATCTGGTGATCGAGTCGCTGCAGGATGCCACCGAGCCTCTGGTCGCGGCCACCACCGCCACCTCGCAGATCTCGGAGATGACGCTGCGCACGCGGCTGCGTTTCCGGGTGCGCACGGCGGCCGGGCGCGAGCTGCTCGCCCCCACCGAGCTGGCCCAGACCCGCGACATGAGCTACAGCGAGAGCAGCGCGCTGGCCAAGCAGCAGGAGGCGGCGCTGCTGTTCCGCGCGATGCACGCCGACCTGGCGATGCAGGTGCTGCGCCGGCTGGCGGCGCTGGCCCCGGCCTGAACCGCGCGGCCCGCTGATGCAGATCCGCGCCGAGCAGCTGGCCGCCGCCCTGGCCAAGGGCCTGCGCCCGCTTTATGTCATCCACGGCGACGAGCCGCTGCTGGCGCAGGAGGCGGCCGACGCGGTGCGCGCCGCCGCCCGTGCGGCCGGCTGCAGCGAGCGCACGGTGCACACCGTCGCCGGCGGCCATTTCGACTGGGCCGGCCTGCTGGGCGATGCCGGCGCGCTGAGCCTGTTCGCCGAGCGCCGGCTGATCGAGATCCGCATCCCCTCCGGCAAGCCGGGCAAGGACGGCTCGGAGGCGCTGCAGCGCTATGTCGAGCAGCTCGGCGACGACGACATCACGCTGGTGATGCTGCCGCGCCTGGACCGCACCCAGCTGGGCAGCGCCTGGTTCGGCGCGCTCGACGGCGCCGGGCTGGCGGTGCGCGTCGATCCGGTCGAGCGCCGGGCGCTGCCGGTCTGGATCGCGCAGCGCCTGGCCCAGCACGGTCTGCGGGTCGAGGCCGGCGAGGCCGGCCAGCAGGCGCTGGCCTTCTTCGCCGACCGGGTCGAGGGCAATCTGCTGGCGGCCCATCAGGAGATCGCCAAGCTGGCGCTGCTGCACGCGCCGGCCGATCCGCGCGGCGCGCCCGCCGTGCTGGCGCGCGAGCAGATCGAGGCGGCGGTGCTCGATGTCGCGCGCTACGACGTCTTCCGCCTCGGCGAGGCGGTGCTGGCGGGCGATGCGGCGCGCGCGCTGCGCATGCTCGACGGCCTGCAGGCCGAGGGCGAGGCGGCGGTGCTGGTGCACTGGACGCTGGCCGATGACCTGCGCGGCCTGCAGCGGGTGCACGCGGCGATGCAGCAGGGCCGGCCGCTGCCGATGGCGCTGCGCGAGGCGCGGGTCTGGGGCCTGAAGGAAAAGCTCTTCGAGCGGGTGCTGCCGCGGCTGGAGGCGACCGAGCTGGCGGCGCTGGTCGACGCGGCCCATGTCTGCGATGGCCTCGTCAAGGGTCTGCGCGACCCGCGCTGGCCGGACGACCCGTGGGCGGCGCTGCAGCAGCTGGTGCTGATGACCCTGAGGGCGGTCGCGCCGAAGGCGGCGGTGCCGGCCCTGGCATGTCGCTCGGGTGGCATCACCCGGCAATAGCACGCGCTTCGACGCGGTTTTCCGCCGGCTGATGTCCGGCCCGCTCAGGGATGCTCGGGTCTGCCGCCGCAGACTGCGGCCCTGACGTGCGCATGAAGTTCTGCCCTGACCGCCTGTCGCTTGCCTTGCCGCCGTGCCTGCTCCGGCCGGATGCGGGTGCGCGGGGGCCTGCTCGCCATGCTTGAGCGGCTGCGGCAGTCGCTGGCGCTCTACATCGCGCTGCCTTTCGTCGTGATGGTGCTGCTGTGGCAGGCCATCGGGCTGGTGCTGACGCATCGGGCGATCGATCGCAGTGCCCATCGCTCGATCGAGTATGAGCTGCTGACCGGGCGGCGCGTCTTCGAGCAGCTGCTGGGGCAGCGCACCGAGCGGCTGCGCGAAGCCGCGCAGATGCTGGTGAACGATCAGGGCTTCCAGCAGGCGATGGCCCGCAGCGACACGCCTGCCCTCACGGCGGCCCTGGGGCAGCAGGCCCGGCGCGCCGGTGCCGTGCTGGCGCTGTATGCCGATCCGGCCTGGAATCCCGTGGCCACCACCCAGATCGGTCGTGCCGACGTGACCGTCCTGCTGGCCGGCGCCCGCGCCCGTCAGGGGCGGATGACCGAGGCCGCATCCGGTGCCCGGGAGGCGGTCATGCATGTGCCGGGGCTGCTGCTGGTGGGCGGCAAGCCCTACCAGATCGTCGCGGTGCCGGTCCAGGCGCCCCACCCGAGCGGCTGGGTGCTGATGGGCTTCAGCCTGGATGGCGCCCTGCTCGAGCAGCTGGGCACGATCACCGGTCTGCGCGCGGCGCTGATCCTCGACGGGCCCGCAGGCCATCTGCTGCTGGCCAGCACGCTGGAGGGGCTGACGATCCCGCCGCCACGCGAGCATGAGGGCCTGAGCTGCAGCCGGCTGGCGTCGGGTCAGGGCGATGCCTGGCAGAGCTGCGATTTCCTGGTCGAGTTCCGGGGCGTGACGGCGACGGACTCCGGGCAGCATCAGCATCTCCATGTGCTGCTGGCCTGCGCGGTCGAGCCGGCGCTGCAGCCGTTCCGGGCGCTGCAGCAGCAGCAGATCCAGCTCGCCGTGGTGGCGCTGGTGCTGCTGGCGCTGGGCAGCGCGGCCCTGGGTCGGCGCTTCAGCGCACCCATCCTGGCGCTGCGTCTGGCGGCGGATCGGCTGGGCTCGGGCAATCTGGCCGAGCCGGTGCCGGAGCCCGACCCCCGTCGCACGCCGCGTGACCTGCAGAGCCTGGCGCGCTCCTTCGAGGCGATGCGCCAGGCGGTGCAGCAGCGCGAGCAGCACATCGGGCGGCTGGCCTACTGGGACACCCTGACGCACCTGCCCAACCGGGCGCAGTTCGTCGACCGGCTCATGGCCCAGCTGGGCGAATGTGACGCCTCGCGGCCGCTGGCCGTGCTGATGCTCGATCTGGACCGGTTCAAGCATGTCAACGATGCGCTGGGCCATTCGGTCGGCGACCTCATGCTGCGCGAGGTGGCGCAGCGGCTCGAGCCGGTGGTCCGCGCCGCGGGCGGGCTGCTGGCCCGCCTGGGCGGCGACGAGTTCGGGCTGCTGCTGCCGCAGGCGGATCCGGCGCGGGTGTGCCAGGTCAGTCAGGCGGTGCTGGCGGCGCTGCAGCGGCCGCTCGACATCGATGCCCAGCTGGTGGACTGCTCGGCCAGCCTGGGCATCGCGCTGGCCCCGCTGCATGCGACGCAGGCCGAGGTGCTGCTCGGGCAGGCCGAGGTGGCCATGTACGAGGCCAAGCGCCGTCTGGCCAGTCCGCAGATCTACGCCGCGGCGATGGACCGCGGGCGCAGCGGGTCGCTGTCGATGCTCAGCGACCTGCGCCGTGCGGTCGAGCACGGGGAGCTGAGCCTGTTCGTGCAGCCGCAGATCGCGCTGGGGGAGGGCCGGATCGTCGGGGCCGAGGCGCTGGTGCGCTGGTCCCACCCGGCGCGCGGCCTGGTGCCGCCGATGCAGTTCATCCCGTTCGCCGAGCAGACCGGCTTCATCCGCGAGATCACCCGCTGGATGCTGTCGCACAGCGTGCGCGAGATGGCGCGCTGGTGCGAGCTGGGCCAGCCGCTGCGCCTCAGCATCAACCTGTCGACGCGCGACCTGATCGATCTCGACCTGGTCGATCAGGTCGCCGGGCTGCTGCGGGTGCATGACGTGCCGGCCGGCCGGCTCTGTCTCGAGATCACCGAGAGCGCCATCATGGACGATCCGGAGCGCGCGCTGCAGACGCTGCAGCGCCTGCACGAGCTGGGCGTGCGGCTGTCGATCGACGACTTCGGCACCGGCTACTCGTCGCTGGCCTACCTGAAGCGGCTGCCGGTCGACGAGCTCAAGATCGACCGCAGCTTCGTCATCGGCATGGAGCGCGATCTGGACGACGCGCGCATCGTGCGCTCGACCATCGGCCTGGCGCACACGCTGGGGCTGGCGGTGGTGGCCGAGGGCGTCGAGAACGAGAAGCTGATGGCGATGCTCGAGCACCTCGGCTGCGACGAGGCCCAGGGCTACGGCATCGCCCGGCCGATGCCGGTCGGCGACTGGCTGGCCTGGGTGGAGCGCTGGCAGGCGCCGCAGACCGGCACGGTGCGGCTCGACACCGACTTCCAGCGGCTCTGACGGCCGCGGGCGGCTCAGTAGCCGCGGCTGCGCTCGACCCGGTTCGGCACCGCGCGGCCCTCGCGCCAGGCGCGCAGGCCCGCGGCGGCGATGCGCGCGGCGCTGCGCGGATCGGTCTGCGCCGCGGCGTGCGGCAGCAGCGTGACCGCCGGGTGGCGCCAGAAGCGGTGCGACGGCGGCAGCGGCTCCTGCTGGAAGACATCGAGCACCGCATGCGCGACGTGCCCGGCATCGAGCGCGGCGAGCAGGTCGTCCTCGACCAGATGCGCGCCGCGTGCCAGGTTGACCAGGCTGGCGCGCGCCGGCAGCCGCGCCAGGAAGGCGGCGTCGATCAGGCCGCGGGTGTCGGCGGTCAGCGGCAGCAGGTTGATGACGATGCGGCAGTCGGCCAGCACCGGCTCGAGCGGCTCGCCCCGGCGCCAGCCGGCGGCGCGGTAGCCGCGCTGGCGCAGCGCGTGCATCACCGTGCCGCCCATCTGGCCCTGGCCGAGCACGGCGACCTTGATCTCGTCGGCGCGCAGCTGCGGCAGCGCCTGCCAGACGCCGGCGCGCTGCTGGCGGGCGTACAGATGGAAATGGCGGTGCAGGGTCAGCACCGCCCACAGCGCGGTCTCGGCCATCGCGGCGTTCATCGCCGGATCGACCATGCGCGCCAGCGGCACGGTGGCCGGCAGCGTCGGGTCGGCCAGCAGCCGGTCGACGCCGGCCCACAGCGACTGGATCAGCCCGAGCCGGGGCAGCCCGGCCAGCAGCCCCGGCGGCGGATTGGCGACGATGGCCACATCGATGTCCTCGCGCAGCGCGGGCTGCGCGGCGAGATCCTGCGGCAGCAGCAGCCGCTCGCCCGGCAGCGCCGCCTGCAGCGCCGGGCGCCAGGCGGCCCAGTCGGCGGCGTCGAAGTCGCAGGCCAGCAGGACGCTCATCGCAGCGCGTCCAGCAGCACCGCCAGCGCGTGGTCGCGGGTCTGGCGGCGCACCTCGGCGCGGTCGCCGTCGAAGCGGCGCACCTCGGTCCAGCTGCGTCCGGGCAGCGTCCAGCCGAACCAGACCGTGCCGACCGGCTTGGCCGCGCTGCCGCCGCCGGGGCCGGCGATGCCGGTGACCGCCAGCGTGCACTGCACCGGCGCGTGGCGCGCCGCGCCCTCGGCCATCGCGCGCGCCACCGGCTCGCTGACCGCGCCGTGCGCCTCGATCAGCGCGGCCGACACGCCCAGCAGCTC